>NZ_JBFBAO010000029.1:30381-31298 GCF_040682255.1 Micromonospora sp. NPDC051296
CGAGTTCAAGGTGGACAGCATCCGACTGCCACACGGCTCCCAGCTATGGCAGATCCGCTCCGACGGCACCGAAGCACTGGTCGCGGTCCTCGACACCGACGGCCCCACCTGGCACCGGGTGGGTGAGGCTGATGCGTGACGGTTACGTCGCCCGGTGGCGCGGTCATGAGTACGAGGCCAGCCCCGACGGGGACAAGGTGCGCCTCTATCGGCCAGCGGCGGGTGACGGCTTCGAAGAGGTGCGGCCGGGGCGGTTCGTCCTGGTGCTGCCTGTCCTTGAGGTCGAAGGCCTGGCGTACGTGCGCACCACCTGCTCCTGGAAGGGCGAGCCGTTCATCGTGCTGGCCGAGCACGACACGTGGCTGCGGGTCGAATACACCGGCGGCCGGCGGCCGGTCGCCGAGTCGATGGGGTTGGAGGCGCTCGACTTCGGTGTCTACCAGGGTTGGGCTCCGGTCAACGAGGTCACTGACCTGCGCGAGCACCGCACCTGACAGGTCAGGCGGATCGGCCACGGACGGTGGACGGGTCCACGGGTCGATTCCGGCCATTTGCACCAATATTGGTGAAACGCGATTGTTTTCGCCATTAACGTCCGAGACTCGATCTCCGGGTTGACACTCCCGCGAGCTATCGCGTAGCAGTTAATAAGGGACGGAAACGCCGTCAGGAATTACCGCAGCAAGCGGTGATGCTACATGTGCTGACTCATCGAGTCCAGCTCGACGTTTCGACTGACGTATGCGGTCGACAATGCGCTCTGCGCGGCAAGGCGGAGAAGGGGTCAAACCCACTGCATCGTTCGGGGGGAGCTGTGGAGTTTCGGCTTCTGGGCGCCGTAGAGGCATGGTCCGGGGAACGGCAACTCGACCTCGGGCCACGCCAACAGCGGAGGCTGCTTGCGGTCCTGGCGTTGA
>NZ_JBFBAO010000030.1:0-31220 GCF_040682255.1 Micromonospora sp. NPDC051296
GCAGGGCTGTCCCAGACCCAGGCGTCGTGCATCTCGACCTCGAAGTAGACCTCGCCGTCGGAGTTGCGCACGTGCAGGTCGACCTGGTTGGCCAGGTAGAACCGGCGCTCGGTCTCCACCACGTACGAGAACTGGCGGACGATGTCGCGGTACTCCCGGTAGAGCTGGAGCTCCATCTCGGTCTCGTACTTCTCGAGATCTTCCGCGCTCATCGCACTCCGCCTTCCATGACCACATCTTCCCCCACCGGCGCCGGAGGCCGAGGCTGCTCGCCCAACGCCACGCCGACGGTACCCCCTGCGGCGCCCGAGCGCCCCATCGGCTCGTCCGGGCTTGCGCCGAGCGGTCGTCGCGAGCGGGCCGGGCGGTCGTCCCGACCGGAAACGGCGGCCACGTTGACATAGGAGAACCGGTGCTCCCGGCACGGTCCGCGTTCGCGTAGCGCCGCGGTGTGCTCCGCCGTGATGTACCCCTTGTGCTCGGCGAAGCCGTAGCCGGGATGCTCGGCGTCCAGATCCACCATGATCCGATCCCGGGTGACCTTGGCCAGCACGCTCGCCGCCGCCACGCAGGCAGCCACCCGGTCGCCCTTCCACACCGCCAGGCCGGGCACGTCCAGGCCGTCGACGCCGAACCCGTCGGTCAGCACGTACTCCGGCCGGACGGTCAGCGAGGCCAGCGCCCGTCGCATGGCGGCCAGGTTGCACACGTGCAGCCCGCGGGCGTCGACCTCCTCGGCCGGGATGACCACCACCGCGTACGCCAGGGCCCGCGCGACGACCTCGTCGTGGATCCGCTCCCGACTGGCCGGGGTGAGCAGCTTGGAGTCGGCCAGGCCGTCGATCTCGCCACGCCGCCCCTCCGGCAGCACTGCGGCGGCCGCCACCAGCGGCCCGGCGCAGGCCCCCCGGCCGGCCTCGTCGGCCCCGGCGACGTACCGGAAGCCGCGCCGTTGCAGGGCCCGCTCCAGCGCGTAGAGCCCCGCCTCGCGGCGTACCACGGTGCGCGGCGGCGTCAGCATGCCGCGCCCCGGGCCGCAGCCGGGTCACCGGCCAGCGCACGGGCCAGCACCGCCGGCAGGTCCGCCGGGTAGCACCGTTCGTCGGTGCTGCCCAACTCCTCCGCCGACCACCACCGGTGGTCGTCGACGCTGCCCCGCTCGACATCGCTGAAGCCGGTCGTGTCGACCTCGTGCGCCGCCACCCGCACCAGGAAGAACTGCTGCTCCTGGCGGTACCACACGCCGTCGAACGAGAACTCCGTCACGTCGGTGTGGACCGGCACGCCGACGTCCGGCACGGCCAGTCTCAACCCGGTCTCCTCCGCCAGCTCACGCGCCGCGCCCTCGGCGTACGTCTCACCCGGGTCCAGGCCACCGCCGGGGGTGAACCACCAGCGCCCGTGCGCCGGACGGGCCGGGTCGAAGCCGCGGAACAGCAGCAACCGGCCGGCCGCGTCGACCAGGAGCACGCGGGCGGCGCGCCTCGGGGTGTAGACCGTCACCGCACCAGACTGCCAGACGCCGGCGACAACGCCCACGCCCCCAACGCCACCGGCGACTCCGGTCAGGGCTTGGGGATCGCGTCGAACTGCTCGGGCACGGACAGCAGGGTGGCCCGGCCGACCGGCCAGAAGATCGTGAACGCCCGCCCCACGACCTCCTTCTCCGCGATGGTGGCCGAGGTGATGCTCTGCCCGGACTGCTGGTAGTGCTCCAGGGAGTCGCCGGAGGCGGAGCGGTGGTCACCCATGACCCAGAGCCGACCGTCGGGCACGACGATGTCGAACTCCTGGTCCGCCGGCTTGTCCCGGTGGCCGTCCACCGAGTAGATGTACGGCTCGTCCAGCGACGTACCGTTGATCACCAGGCGGTCCTGGTCGTCGCAGCAGACCACCCGGTCACCACCGACGCCGATCACCCGCTTGATGAAGTCCTCTCCGGAGGGGTTGCCACTCCACTCCACCGGCGCCTTGAAGACGATCACCTCACCGCGGTGCGGTGACCGGAAGTTGTACACCAGCTTGTTGACCAGCACCCGATCGTCGATCTGGAGAGTGTTCTCCATGGACGGCGAGGGAATGAAGAAGGTCTGCAGTACGAAGGCGCGTACCAGTACCGCGACCACGATCGCCACCCCGAGGAGGATGGGAAGTTCCTTCCAGAAGGAATGGCGCGACTTGTCGGTCTGCTCGTCAATCACGGAAGGAGCCTACGTTGCCCAGCTTGGCGCCACCGTCCGGAACGCGCGAGAGCGGATAGCGCCGCCGCAACCGGGAGAAGCAGGACGACACCCCCGTCGGGCGTGGGTCGTACCGGCGGGGCGGCACCACCGGTGGCCGTGGCCGGCGGGGCGACGTTGGCGAACGTCTCGGGCACCGGCAGCGAGTGCCAGCGGCTGGACGGCCAGACCACCGCGAACGCCCGCCCCACCACGTTGTCGATCGGCACCGTGCCCTGGCAGCGGGCGTCCTGCGAGACCAGCCGGTGGTCGCCGAGCACGAACATCTGGCCGGGTGGGACCACGATCTCCTCGAACCGCCGGGACCGGCACTCGTTCGGGTTCGGCGGGAGGTCCAGCGGCGAGTCCCGCAGGACGTACGCCGACTCGTCCAGCGGGGTGCCGTTGACCAGCACCCTCCCCTGGTCGTCACAGCAGCTCACCCGGTCGCCGGGCAGCCCGATGACGCGCTTGATGAAGTCTTTCTCGCCGGGGCGGCTCACGCCGACCAGGTCGCCGACGGTGCGGCCGAGCTTGTCGGCGAAACCCGTGGGCGGCTGCGCGTCGACCTGCGGAACCCACTTGTCGGTGCCCCGGAAGACCACCACCTCGCCGCGCTCCGGGTCCCGCACGTTGTAGACGACCTTGTTGACCAGCACCCGGTCACCGACGAGCAGGGTGTCCTCCATCGACCCGGAGGGGATGAAGAACGCCTGGAGCAGGAAGGTGCGGATCAGCACCGCGAGGCAGAAGGCGACGATGAGCAGCAACGGCAGTTCCTGCCAGAGCGGCATCTGCGGCTTGCTGCGCCGGGAGCGTCGCCGCCACGGATCGACCGCGCCGCTGTCGTCAAGCGCCTGTACCACGCCCACTCCCCGGTCCGCAGAAACGACTACCGCCCGGAAGTCTCGTCGAGACTCCCCGGGCGGTAGTGGAGGTCACCCGCCACGCCAGGCGGGTCACCGCCCCGCTGCGCCCGTACGACCAGGGTAGTGCGGTCTGGCCAGTACGACATACGCGCAGCCTGGGCGGCGTGGCGCAGCGCGAGCTCAGCTCGGCTGCTTCTCGCGCAGCTCCTTGATCTTGGCCTTCTTGCCCCGCAGCTCACGCAGGTAGTAGAGCTTGGCGCGGCGGACGTCACCGCGGGTCACGACCTCGATCCGGTCGATCGCCGGGCTGTTGACCGGGTAGGTCCGCTCGACACCGACACCGAAGCTGAGCTTGCGGACGGTGAAGGTCTCACGCAGCCCGTCGCCCTGGCGGCGGATGACGACGCCCTGGAAGATCTGGACCCGGGACCGGTTGCCCTCGACGACCCGAGCGTGCACCTTGACGGTGTCACCGGCACGGAAGTCGGGAAGGTCGGTGCGCTTCGACTGGGCGTCAAGGGCGTCCAGGATGTTCATCGCTGTGTCCTCGTGAGGCTCACGGCGCACCGTCAATCGGCGCGCGGATGGGTGATACTGATCACCGGGTGGCGGCCGGCCGGAACCGACCCCGGTCGGGGATCCTCGCAGCCGTCCGCGGCGCAGACGACTGCGGCAACCCCCCTACTTTGCCACATCCGGTCCGGGCACCTGAAATCCGGCCCGGTCCAACGCCGCGACGTCCCGTTTGTCCAAGCTCTCCGGGTCGAGTGCGGTGAGCATGTCGGGCCGGCGGTGGCCGGTCCGGGCCAGCGCCTCGTCCCGGCGCCAGCGGGCGATCCGGCCGTGGTCGCCGGAGCGGAGCACCTCCGGCACGTCCAGCCCTCGCCAGGTCGCCGGCTTGGTGTACATCGGCGCCTCCAGCAGCCCGTGCGCGTGCGACTCCTCGGTGAGCGAGCCGGCGTTGCCGAGCACCCCGGGCAGCAGCCGGGTCACCGCCTCAAGGATCACCAGCACCGCGACCTCGCCGCCGAAGAGCACGTAGTCGCCGAGGCTGACCTCGGTGACCGGCATCCGGGTGACGGCGTGGTCGAGCACCCGCTGGTCGATCCCCTCGTACCGGCCGCAGGCGAACAGCAGGTGCGGCTCGGCGGCCAGTTCGTGCGCCAACGCCTGGCTGAACGGCACGCCGGCCGGGGACGGCACCAGCAACCGCGGCGGGGTCAGCTCGGCCGGGGCGAAGGCGTCCAGCGCCTCACCCCACGGCTCGGGCCGCATCACCATGCCGGGCCCCCCGCCGTACGGGGTGTCGTCGACGGTGCGGTGCACATCGTGGGTCCAGCTACGCAGATCGTGTACGGCCAGCCGCAACGTGCCGTTGGCCCGGGCCTTGCCGATCAGCGACAGATCCAGCGGGGCGAAGTACTCCGGGAAGATCGACACGATGTCGACGCGCATCAGGGGTGCTCCGCGGGTCAGAGGTCGAGCAGGCCGCCGGGCGGGTCGACCACGACGCGACCACCAGCGAGATCGACCTCGGGGACGATCGCCTTGACGAACGGGATCAACGCGGTACGCCCCTCGGGGCGCCGCAGCACCAGCAGGTCGGAGGCGGGGGCGTGGTCGATCCGGGCCACCTCGCCCAACCGCTCGCCGGCCGGGGTGACCACGGCCAACCCCACCAGCTGGTGATCGTGGAACTCCTCCGGATCCTCCGGCGGAGTGACGTCGGCGCTGTCCACCGCGACCAGGGTGTTGCGCAGCGCCTCCGCGACGTCGCGGTCCAGCACCCCCTCGAAGGCGACCAGCAGCCGCCCCTGGTGCCAGCGGGCCGACTCCACGGTCAACTCGTGGGGCACCTCGAACGGCACGCCGGGGCCGGCGGGCGGGTTCTGCCCGCCGCGGGTGTTCGCCCCCGACATGGTGCGCAACACCATGCCGGGGGCGAACCGCGCTTCGGGCTCGTCGGTACGCACCTCCACGGTGACCTCACCGCGGATGCCGTGCGGCTTGCCGATCCGGCCGACGATGAGCTGCATCAGTACGAGTCGACGATGTCGACGCGCACGCCGCGCCCACCGATGGAGCCGATCACCTGGCGCAGCGCCTTGGCGGTCCGGCCGGACCGCCCGATCACGGTGCCCAGATCCTCGGGGTGCACGCGGACCTCCAGCCGCTTGCCCCGACGGGAGTCGACCAACCGGACGCGCACGTCGTCGGGGTGGTCGACGATGCCCTTGACCAGGTGCTCCAACGCCGGCCGCAGCGCCATGTCAGGCCTGCTCGCCGGAGTCCGCAGCGGCCGGCTCCTCGGCCTTCGGAGCCTCGGCCTTGGGCGCCTCGGCCTCGGCCGCCTTGGCGGCCTTCTTCGCCGGCTTGGCCGGGGTTTCGGCCAGGCCGGCGGCAGCCTTCGCCTCGGCCTCGTAGGCGGCCTTGCGGTCGGCCCGCTCGGCGGCGACCTTCAGCGGCGGCGGGGCCGGCAGACCCTTGAACTTCTGCCAGTCACCGGTCAGCTCCAGCAGCCGCTGCACCGCCTCGCTCGGCTGGGCGCCGACGGACAGCCAGTACTGGACCCGCTCCGACTTGACCTCGATCACCGAAGGGTCCTCCTTCGGCTGGTAGATCCCGACAAACTCGATCGCCCGGCCGTCGCGCTTGGTGCGCGAGTCGGCGACGACGATGCGGTACTGCGGGTTGCGGATCTTGCCCATCCGCAGGAGCCGGATCTTTACGGCCACGGTTGTTTCGCTCCTGTTGCGATCTCACCGGCCCAACATGGGCGGTGTGCACGGGTGAGCGCCAACCGGCACAGTGGGGTTGGGCCGGAGACCGCTCGGGTGGACTGGCGACGCGCCCGGGTTAGAGGGCGCCGGGCACGCGCCGGATACCAGCCAGCCATTCTGCCAGATCCGCCCCGGATCTCTCACACCGGACCGGCCCGGGTCACCCGTCGCGTCCGGAACGTGACCGAAGACACAGGCTCAGCGGGCCGGCGGCCGGTCCCAGCCGTCGGGCAGCAACTCGGGCGCGACCCACTGCGGCGGCGGGGTGAAATCGCACCAGGTGCCGTCGAACGGGAACGCGCCGGCCTCGGCAACCGCGATCACCCGCTTCCCCTCGGCCCGGACGGCCGCCTCGTCGGCCACCCAGTAGTGCTCCGGGAAGGCCAGCCGCTCGACGAACTCCCCTTCGTCCTTCCACTCCCAGCTGCGGTCCGGGCGGACCAGCACGTCGAGATCCTGGTCCACCATGTCGACCCCGGCCAGCCCGCCGTCGTCCCAGCGGACGCCGGGCTCCTCCAGGTTGACGTACCAACCGACGAAGCGGCCGTGCGCGTCGCGGAACCACCAGACGGAGTGCGCTGCACCGGTGGGCAGGAACTTCAACAGCGGCGGACCGTTCCACCGGCTCTGCGCGAGCTGGTACGTCGAGGTGATCCACTCGGTGAACGGCACCGCGCGCATGCCCAGCCCGGCCTCGGTCACCTCGCTGGCCACCGGCGACCCCTCGGCGACCCAGAGCAGCAGACCCCGCTCGTCGTCGCTGACCACCCGGGCGGGCCGGACCCACCCGATCCGCCCCCGTCGCACATTGCGGTGCATGACCAACCGGCCCGGCTCGAACCTCACGCCCCGACCCTACCGGCCACCCGCGAACCCGCCGCCGCCACGACACCCGCCCGTCTGCCCCTGACCAGGCGTTAAGAAGGGGCCCCTGCTCTACCGGAGGCGTTAAGAAGGGGCCCTTCCTTGCACCTCAGTAGGCGCGGGCGAGGATGGCGGTGAGGTCGGCTTCGTCCTCGGTGTCGGGCACCGAGCCGTCGGCGCGCAGCAGG
Source organism: Micromonospora sp. NPDC051296 (assembly GCF_040682255.1). NCBI lineage: Bacteria > Bacillati > Actinomycetota > Actinomycetes > Micromonosporales > Micromonosporaceae > Micromonospora > Micromonospora sp. NPDC051296. The sequence continues at coordinate 6,921 of NZ_JBFBAO010000030.1, forward strand.
CAGCGGACGGTGACGCCCTGCCCGTTGGCCTTCGCCTCGCCCTCGACGCCGACCGCCGACCACGGCACCCGGGCCCAGCCGGTGGCCGCCGCCTCGATCGCCTCGTCCAGCGTCGCCACGTCGACCGTGCGCGACTGGCGGAAGGCCAGGGCCTGGTCGTGCAGGGTCTGCTGGTCGGTCTCCAGTGCGGCGAGCACCGCGCCGACCACGTCCGCCACCGGCGTGGGAGCCTTCGAGCCGTCCGTACGCCGGACCACGACCGCGTTGCCGGCGGCCAGGTCGCGGGGGCCGACCTCGACGCGTACCGGGTAGCCGCGCAGCTCGGCGTCGACGGCCCGGCGGCCGAACGGGGTGTCGGTGCGGTCGTCAAGGGCGACCCGGACGCCGGCGTCGCGCAGCGCGTCGCGGAGCTTGGCCGCCGCCTCGGCGACGCCGTCGCCGTCCTTGACCACCATGACGTACGCCTGCACCGGCGCCAGGCGCGGCGGCACCCGCAGCCCGTTGTCGTCGCCGTGGCACATGATCAGGCCGCCCAGCATCCGGGTGGAGGTGCCCCAGGAGGTCGTCCAGGCGTGCTCCCGGCCGCCCTCGGCCGAGGAGTAGCTGATGTCGAACGCCTTGGCGAAGTTCTGCCCGAGTTCGTGGCTGGTGCCCAGTTGCAGGGCCTTGCCGTCACCCATCATGCCTTCGCAGGTGTAGGTGGCGGTCGCCCCGGCGAAGCGTTCCCGGGCGGTCTTGAGCCCGACCACCACCGGGATGCCGAGCACGTTGACCATCAGGTCCTCGTACGCCTCGTGCAGGATCTTGCGGGCGTAGGCGCGGGCGTCGGCGCGGGTGGCGTGCGCGGTGTGCCCCTCCTGCCAGAGGAACTCGCTGGTCCGCAGGAAGATCCGGGGCCGCAGCTCCCAGCGGACCACGTTGGCCCACTGGTTGAGCAGCAGCGGCAGGTCCCGGTACGAGTCGATCCACTTGGCCATGAACTCGCCGATCACCGTCTCGCTGGTGGGGCGCACCACGACCGGCTCGGCCAACTGCTTGCCGCCACCGTGGGTGACCACCGCCAGCTCCGGCGAGAAGCCCTCGACGTGCTCGGCCTCGCGCTTGAGGTAGCTCTCCGGGATGAACAGCGGGAAGTACGCGTTCTCCGCGCCGGCCGCCTTGATCCGGTCGTCCATCTCGGCCTGCATCCGCTCCCAGATGGCATAGCCAGCCGGTCGGATCACCATGGTCCCCCGCACCGGCCCGTTGTCGGCCAGCTTCGCCTTGGCGATGAGGTCCTGGTACCAGCGGGGAAAGTCCTCCGCACGGGGAGTGAGCACGCGCGCCATAACGGCACATCCTATTCACCCCCCGATGCACCGGCCCGCTCCCACCCCGCCTTCCCGGTCGATCATGAAGTTGTTGCCTCGCGTGCCGGCGTGTCGCGGCAACAACGTCATGGTCAACGGGGCACCGGGTGGCCGCGGAGGATCAGGCGGGTGGGGGTGCGGAGAGCGTTCAGGTCCTTGCGGGGGTCTTCGGGGTAGATGGCGAGGTCGGCCAGGCCGCCCTCGACCAGGCCGGGGAAGCCCAGCCAGGCGCGGGCGCCCCAGGAGGCGGCGGCGAGGACGTCCATGGTGGACATGCCGGCCTGCTCGTGCAGCAGCAGCATCTCCTCGACGGCGAGGCCGTGATTGATGCCGCCGCCCGCGTCGGTGCCCACGTAGATCGGCACCCCCGCCTCGTACGCGGCCCGCACCACCTCGGGGAAGCGGTCGCGCAGGGCGAGCATGTGGTCGGCGTACCCGGGGAACCTGGGCCGGGCCTGGTCGGCGATGGCGCCGAAGGTCTGAATGTTGATCATCGTGGGGACCAGCGCGGTGCCCTGCCGGGCCATCAGGTCGACCAGGTCCAGGCTCAGGCCGGTGCCGTGCTCGACCGAGTCCACCCCGGCCCGCACCATGATCTCCACCGCCGACTCGCTGAAGGTGTGCACGGCGGCGCGTACCCCGGCGGCGTGCGCGGCGGCCACCGCGGCGGCCATCGTGTCCGCGTCCCACGCCGGCGCCAGGTCACCGACGCCCCGGTCGATCCAGTCCCCGACCAGCTTGACCCAACCGTTGCCGGCGGCGGCCTGCGCCGCCACGGTCGCGGCAACCTCGGCCGCGCCGACCTCCACGCCGATGTCGCGCAGGTACCGCTTCGGGGGCGCGACGTGTCGGCCGGCGCGGGCCAGGCGCGGCAGGTCGGGCTCGTCGTCCAGTTCCGGGTACGGGAAGGGCGAGCCGGCGTCCCGGATCGCGAGGACGCCCGCGTCCCGGTCGGTACGGGCCAACTCGCGCGCCTGGTCCAGCGAGGTGACCGGGGCACCGCCCCGGGCGATGCCGATGTGGCAGTGCGCGTCCACCAGACCCGGCAGGATGAAGCCGCCGTCGGCCACCGTCTCCGCCCCGGGCACCGGGTCGAAGGTCACCCGGTCGCCGACCAGCCACAGATCCCGGACCTCGTCGTCGGGCAGAAGTACACCGCGCACATGCAGAGCCATGCGCACAGTCCTACCCGATCACTCCCCGTCGCGCGCCAGAAGCCCCGCCCGCCGGGCGGTCAGCGCCGGCAGGTCGACCGACACCTTCCAGGGTCGCTCGGTGACGAAGAGGTCCTCGGTGTGGGCAACGACCTCGTACTCGCCGCTCGGGCTGAGGGCGTACTCGGTCAGGGTCATCTTGTCGTGCAGCGGGTCGACCACCCAGTACGTACGCACCCCGGCGTGGGCGTAGACCTTGGCCTTGTCGTACAGGTCGCGGAAGGTCGAGGTGGGCGAGATGACCTCGACGGCCAGCAGCGCGTCCTCGACCGGGACGGGCGAGCGGTTCGCGTGCTCACGGCGGATGGCGACCACGTCGGGCCGGGGTTCGTTGCGCCGGTCGATCCGCATCGACAGGTCGATGCTGACCAGGTACTCGGGCGGACAGTTGACTCTGAGCGCGAGCAGAATCTCAACACAGAGATCCTGATGCAGTGCGGTCGGCGACGGCACGATCAACCTTCCGTTGACCAGTTCGTACGGAAGGTCCTCCGGCAGGTCGCCGAGGTCGTCGACCGTCCACTCCGACCGTTCGGGCGGGATGGGTAGCGTGGGGGCCACGGTCATGACTCCTCCTTCCAGGGGCGGGCATCACCCTAAGCGCCGGCGATGCCACCCACCGTCACCAACACGCTCAGCGGGGCGGCTGGCCGCCCTTGCCGAGCTTGTTGAAGTCGATCTTCGGCAGTTTGAAGCCCGGCGGGAGCCCCTGACCGGCGGCCAGGTCGTCCGGGCTCATGCCCGGCGGCAGCTGCGGCATGCCACCCGGGAAGCCACCCGGCATCCCGGCGCCGGTACGCGGCCGACCGCCGCCCTTGGTGCCCTTGCGCTTGTTCTTCGGTGACTTGGTCGCCTTGCGCCGGCCGCCGGGCAGGCCCATCATGCCGCCCATCTGCTTCATCATCTTCTGCGCGTCGGTGAAGCGGTTGAGCAGCTGGTTGACGTCCATCACGGTGACGCCCGAACCGTTGGCGATCCGGGCCCGCCGGGAACCGTTGATGATCTTCGGGTTGGTGCGCTCGGCCGGGGTCATCGACCGGATGATCGCGGTGATCCGGTCGAAGTGCTTGTCGTCCAGCTCGGCGAGCTGGTCCTTGACCTGCCCCATGCCCGGCATCATGGCCAGCACGTTGGCGATCGGCCCCATCCGGCGCACCGCGATGAGCTGGTCGAGGAAGTCCTCCAGGGTGAACTGCTCGCCGCCCATCAGCTTGGCGGTCATCTTCTCCTTCTGATCGGTGTCGAAGGCCGCCTCGGCCTGCTCGATCAGAGTGAGAACGTCGCCCATGCCGAGGATCCGGCTGGCCATCCGGTCGGGGTGGAAGACGTCGAAGTCCTCCAGCTTCTCGCCGGTGGAGGCGAACAGGATCGGCTGCCCGGTCACCTCACGGACCGACAGCGCGGCACCACCCCGGGCGTCGCCGTCGAGCTTGGAGAGCACCACGCCGGTGATGCCCACCCCGTCGCGGAACGCCTCGGCGGTACGCACCGCGTCCTGGCCGACCATCGCGTCGATGACGAAGATGACCTCGTCCGGGTCGACCGCGTCGCGGATGTCGGCGGCCTGCTGCATCATCTCCGCGTCGATGCCGAGCCGGCCGGCGGTGTCGACGATGACGACGTCACGGGCGGCCCGCCGGGCGTGCTCGATCGACGCCTTCGCCACCTGCACCGGGTCACCGACGCCGTTGCCCGGCTCCGGGGCGTACACCTCGACGCCGGCGCGGCCACCGAGCACCTGGAGCTGCCCGACGGCGTTGGGGCGCTGGAGGTCGGCGGCGACCAGCAGCGGCTGGTGCCCCTGGGCCTTGAGCCAGCGGGCCAGCTTGCCGGCGAGGGTGGTCTTGCCGGAGCCCTGGAGGCCGGCGAGCATGATCACGGTCGGCGGCTGCTTGGCGAACTGGAGCCGGCGCCCCTCGCCGCCGAGGACGGCGACCAGCTCCTCGTTGACGATCTTGATGATCTGCTGGGCCGGGTTGAGCGCCTGGGAGACCTCCGCCCCGCGGGACCGCTCCTTGACGTTCGCGATGAAGCCCTTGACGACCGGCAGGGCGACGTCGGCCTCCAGCAGCGCGAGGCGGATCTCGCGCGCGGTCGCGTCGATGTCGGCGTCGGTGAGACGTCCCTTGCCACGGAGCTTGGTGAAGATCCCGGAGAGGCGGTCACTCAAGGTGTCAAACACGCGAACATCCCGTTTGTCGTCTTCGGCGGGCACAGTACGGCCGGGCAGGTGTCGGCCAGCCCACCGCTAGCGTAGCCCGCCGCCGCGCGCCCGACCCGGCCCCGCCATGCCCTCCGCCGACGCGGGCGGGTCGGACCCGCGCCGGCGGACCCGCCGCGCCGGCCGGTCACGACCCGACCAGCCCCGACTGGTACGCGAAGACCACCAGTTGCGCCCGGTCCCGGGCGCCCAGCTTCACCATGGCCCGGCTGACGTGGGTACGCGCGGTGGCCGGGCTCAGCACCAGCCGTTCGGCGATCTCGCCGTTGCTCAGCCCCTCGCCGACCAGCCCCACCACCTCCCGTTCCCGATCGGTGAGGGTGCCGAGACGGGGGTGCGGGCGGGGCACCCGGGCCGGCCGGGTGGCGAACTCCCGGACCACCCGCCGGGTCACCGACGGCGAGAGCAGCGCCTCCCCCTCGGCGACCAGCCGGATCGCCCGCAGCAGCTCGGCCGGCCGGGTGTCCTTGGTGAGGAAGCCGCTGGCCCCGTGCCGCAGCGCGTCGAAGACGTACTCGTCCAGCTCGAACGTGGTCAGCACGATGACCCGGGTGCCGGCCAGCTCCGGGTCGGCGACGATCCGCCGGGTCGCCTCGATCCCGTCGACGCCCGGCATCCGGACATCCATCAGCACCACGTCGGGGCGTACCCGCCGGGCCAGTTCGACGACGGCCACCCCATCGGCCGCCTCGCCGGCCACCGCGAGGTCGTCCTCGCTCTCCACCAGGGCACGCAGCCCGACCCGGATCAGATCCTGGTCGTCGGCGATCAGCACCCGGATCATGACCGCGCCTCCACCGGCAGGCGGGCGTACACCCGGAAGCCGCCCTCGGGGCGCGGCCCGGCCGCGAACTCACCGCCGAGCGCGGCGACCCGCTCCCGCATGCCGGCCAGGCCGTGCCCGTCCGTTGCCGGCGCTCCGCCGGGGCGGGATACCGGGCCGGGCCGGGCACCGGCGGCACCTGGCCGGGGCCCGGTGTCGGTCACCTCCACCGTCACCTCCGTCGGGGCGTAGCCGATCCGGACCGTCGCGGTGGCCGAACCGGCGTGCCGCAGCACGTTGGTCAACGATTCCTGCGCCACCCGGTAGCCGGCCAGGTCCACCGCGGTCGGCAGGTCCCGCGGCTCGCCGGTCACCTCGACGGTCACCGGCAGCCCCGCCCCGGCCAGCCGGTCGCGCAGTTGATCCAGCTGCCCGAGGCCGGGCGTGGGCCGCCGGTCGTCGCCCCGGCGGACCACCGCGAGCGTCACCCGCAGCTCGTCCAGCGCCTCGCGGCTGGTCCGGCTGATCGCGGTCAGCGCCGTCTCCGCCTGTTCGGGTCGCCTGGGCAGCAGGTGGAGGGCGATCTCGGCCTGCATGTAGATCGCGGCCAGCCCGTGCCCCACCACGTCGTGCACCTCCTGCGCGATCCGCAGCCGTTCCTCGTCGGCCAGTTTGCGGGACTGCTCGGCGCGGTTGCGCGCCGTGGCCTCCCGGTTGACCCGGACGGTCACCCCGACCGCGAACGGCACCACGACCCAGGCCGCGCCGGGTCCCACGCCGGCCAGGCCCGCCGTGGTGCCGGCCGAGACGAAGACATGCGTCAGCACGGCCACCAGTGCCGCTCCGGCCGCGACCGCCGCCGGCCGGACCGGCCGGTACGCCGCCACGGTGTAGACGGCGATGAAGAGGGAGATGAGGATCGGCCCGGGCGCGTGGCCGAGTACCAGAAACGCCGAGGTGGCCCCGGCGGTGACCGCCAGCGTGGCCAACGGCCAGCGACGACGGGCGGCCAGCGCCAGCGCCGCCGTCACCACGAGGGCGTACGCCCGGCCGTCGGGCGGGACGGTGCCCGGCTGATCGGCGCCCGCCGGGGCGGTGCCGAACAGCCCGAACAGCACCATGAGCAGAGCCAGACCCAGGTCGAACAGGGGGCTCCTCAGCCGCACCACCCACGGCTGGGCGGCCGGGGCCGGACGCCCGGGGCGGCCACCCGCCAAGGGCCCGGGTTCGCCGGCTGGCGCCGGCCGCCGCGCCTTCATGTCGTCAGACGATGTCACGTCGGTGCAGCAACAGCCCGCCCACGGCGACAAATGCCACCAGATAGCCGGCGATCACCAGCGCGGACTGGCCGCCGCCGACCACCGCCGCGACCCCGGGCGTGTCGCCGGTGGCTCCGAGCGCCGCCGCCAGCGAGCCGGCGTTGGGACCGGGCAGCCCCTTCTGCGCCTCGGCCACCCAGTCGAGCAGTGGCGCGGCGATGACGGCGAGCAGGTTCTGGACGGCCAGCAGCCACACCAGGCCGAGCCCGATGGGCAGGGCCACCCCGCGCAGCGCGATGGCGAGCAGTGCGCCGAGCGCCGCCCACATGGTGGCGATCAGCCAGCCGGCACCGAGCCCGGTGGCCAGGTCCGCCAGCGACGGCCAGGCGACCGGCTGGGACTCGACGCTCGCGATCACCACGCTGGTCGCAGCGCCGGTGGCGAACAGGGCGGCGACGATCACCAGCGCGGCCACGGCCAGTGTCAACAGTTTGCCGCCGTACGCGGCCAGCCGGGTCGGCCCCTGGGTCAACAGGGTCTTCCAGGTGCCCCAGCCGTACTCGCCGCCAACGGTGAGCACGCCGAGGATCAACACGATCGCCCCGAGGAAGACCGGCAGCCCGCCCAGCGAATTCCCGACCAGCTGATCGGGCAACAGCATCGGCAGGGTCCGGTCGCTGTTCGGCCCCTCGGTGCCGCCGGCATAGCTGGCGTACGGGAAGAGGTAGGTGAACAGCAGGGCGAGCAGCAGCGCGAGGACGAGCAGCAGCCACGCGGCCGGCCGCTTGGCCAGCTTGATCATCTCTGCCTGCCAGCTACGCAGCATGGGTCAGCCCTCCCGAGGTCAGCTCCAGAAACACGTCCTCCAGGTCACGTTCGCGCAGCCGCAGCTCGCTGACCGCGACCCCGGCGTCGACCAGTGCGGCGTTGATGGCGGACGCCCGCTCCGGCGCGACAGCCAGCTCAAGGGCACCGTCCACCACCCGTACCCGGTCGTCGCCGAGCAGCGCGCGGGCCAGCCCCGCGGCCCGGTCCACCGGTTCGGCCACCACCCGCAGCGCCGCGGTGCCGCGCAGTTCGGCCACCGAACTCTCGGCGACCAGCCGGCCCTTCGAGATGACTCCGACCCGGTCGCAGATCTGCTGCACCTCGCCGAGCAGGTGACTGGAGAGCAGCACCGTGCAGCCGCCCGCGCCGAGCCGCCGGATCAACGCGCGCATGTCGGCCATGCCGGCCGGGTCCAGGCCGTTGGTCGGCTCGTCGAGGATCAGCAACCTGGGGTCCTTGAGCAGCGCCGCCGCCACGCCCAGCCGCTGCTTCATCCCCAGCGAGTAGGCCGCGTACCGGTCGCCCGCCCGGTCGGTCAGGTCGACCAGGTCGAGCACGACCGGCACCCGGTGCGCTCCGGTTCCCGCGTGCCGCGCGAGCAGCCGCAGGTTGTCCCGGCCGGACAGGTACGGATAGAACGCCGGGCCCTCGATCAACGCCCCGACGCTGCGCAGGTGGCCCGGTTCGCCGGGGCGCGCGCCGAACACGCGTACCTTCCCGCTCGTCGGGCGGATCAGGCCGAGCAGCATCCGCAGCGTGGTGGTCTTGCCGGCACCGTTGGGGCCGAGGAAGCCGTACACCTCGCCGGCCCGGACGGTCAGGTCGAGATCCTGCACGGCGGTCAGGCCGCCGTACCGTTTGCTGAGTCCTTCAGTCTGCACTGGCGGTTTCATGCCCCGAGCGTGCCGGCGCGAGGGGCGGCGCACGTCGCCCGCCGAGCGGCATCGCGCCTACGCTCCGCTACGTATGCCGGCGTTAAGAGGGGGACCCTTTACTACCGGAGGCGTTAATAAGGGGCCCTTCCTTACACCGCGGCGAGGACGGCCGCCTCCAGCCGGTCGCGCTCGGCGTCGGAGGGCCACGAGCCGACGAGGTAGAACGCGTCCACCACGTCGCCGCCGAGGGTGGCGATCCGGGCCGCCCGGACCTGGGCACCGGCGGCGTCCAGCGCGCTGGTCACCCGGTACAACAGGCCGGCGGCGTCGGCGGCGCGCAGCTCCAGCAGCACCGCGTCGGTGGCGGCGTCACGGTGCCAGACCACCCGCGGCTCGGCCCCGGCCCCCCGTGCGGCCAGGGCCCGGCCACGGAGCCGCTGGGTCACCGACACGTCGCCGCCGACCGCGCGGCGCAGGTCGGCGCTGAGCGCCACCGGATCCGGCGACAGCCCGTAACGCGGTTGCACCCGGCACTCGACAAGGGCCCGGCCGTCCACCGTCGACGCGTCGGCGGCGAGTACCTCCAGCCGGTGCAGGGCCAGGCAGCCGGCCACCGTCGCCAGCAGCCCCCGCCGGTCCGCCGCAGCCACCGCCACCCGGTCCCCGGTCAGGTGTACGACCGGCAGCGGTCCCGCCACCAGCGCTGGTTCCGGTGCCGGCGGCTCCGGGACGGCACCGGTGTCGAGCGTGGTCCGGACCCGGGCGACCAGCTCGGCGATCAACCGCCCCTTCCAGTCCGACCAGGCGGCCGGCCCGGTGGCGGCGGCGTCGGCGCGGACCAGCGCGTGCAGCAGGTCGAGGGTGGTCGCGTCGCCGACCGCCTCGGCGACCCGGGCGATGGTGACCGGATCGGCGAGATCCCGGCGGGTGGCCACCTCGGGCAGCAGCAGGTGCAGCCGGACCAGCTTGCCGATCAGCGCCGCCTCCACCGCGGGCAGGCCGATCCGGGTGGCGATCGCCTCCGCGATCGGCGCGCCGACGGTCGAATGGTCGCCCGGGAGACCCTTCCCGATGTCGTGCAGGAACGCGCCGAGCAACAGCAGGTCGGGCCGGTCCACGTCGCGGGTGTGCCGGCTCGCCTCGAAGGCGGTCTGCACCAGGTGCCGGTCGAGGGTGAACCGGTGCACCGGGTTGTGCTGGGGCAGGCTGCGCAGCCGGGTCCATTCCGGCAGCCAGCCGTCGATCAGCCCGTACCGGTCGCAGGTCTCCCAGGCCGGGATCAGACCCGGGCCGGCGCCCAGCAGGGTGGTGAGGGCGGCCCGGGCCGCCGCCGGCCAGGGGGTCGGCAGCGGCGGGCAGTACGCGGCCAGCCACTCGCAGGTGGCCCGGGCGATCGGCAGCCCGGTGGCGGCTGCGGCGGCCGCGACCCGCAGCGAGAGGCTCGGATCGGGGCGGGCCCCGATGGCCGTACGGGCCTGTCCGACGCGGTCACCGCGTACGTCGACGAACTGGCCGCGGCGGCCACCGACGGGTACGCCCTCCAACTGCGCGAGCAGGCCGGCGAGGGTGACCGCCGCCGCCAGCTCGCCGAGCTGCTGCTGCGCGGCGACGGCATGCCCAGCGCCGTCGAGGCGGCGGCGGGCCGGATCGGCTGGCCCGACCTCGACACGGTGGTGCCCGTACTGCTGCCGCTGGACCAGGCACGCGACGCGCGGTTCCGGTTCGGCGCCGACGGCCTGGTCATCGAGCGCGGACGCGACGCCGTGCTGCTGCTGCGCGCCGGCCCCCGGGCGACCCGTGGCCCGTTGACCGAGGCGCTGGCCGGGCGGTGGGCCGTGGTCGGCCCGGAGCTGGGCTGGCCGCAGGTGCCGGCGGCGGCACGCCTCGCCGAGCTGGCCGCCGGGCTGGTCGGGCCCGACCCGGGCCCGGTCTTCGTCGACGACCACCTGATCCCGCTGACCCTGCGCGGCGAGCCGGGCGCGCTGGCCGTGCTCACCGCCCGCCGGCTGGCGCCGCTGGCCGACCTGCGCCCGACGCAGCGGGAGAACCTGCTGGTGACCCTGCACAGCTGGCTGCGGCACTGGGGATCACGTGCCGAGGTCTCCGCCGAGCTGTTCGTCCACCCGCAAACGGTCAGCTACCGCCTCAAACGCCTCCGCGACCTCTACGGCACCGACCTGGACGACCCCACCGCCCGGTTCGAACTCCTGGTAGTGCTCGCCAGCCAGCTCGGCGGCCCGGCACCGAGCGGCGGGCGCCGCTAGGCGGCGCGGCGACCGCCACGCCACCTGTTCGCGTACGGCAGCACGAACAGGTACAGGCCGCTGAGCAGGAGCAGGGCGAGCGGAAGCAGCGGCAGGTAGAACACCCATTCGGCCGGCTCCGCCTGCCCGACGGCGACGAACGCCACGACGACCGTCACCACAAAGGCAATGGACACCCAGCGGTGGATCTGCCGAACCCACTTGTTCCACTTCATCGGGACCCCCTCCGGTGACATCCGTGGTGGTCACGCTAGTTGGAGCCCGTGACCAGGGCTTCTCGATTCCTGACCGGTTCACCGGAACCGTCTGGTGGCATCTCCCGCGCCGATGCGACACGGTTCGGGGGCGTCCATGAGCCGGGAGCAACGCTCCGATCGGCTGAGCGTTGCATCCCATGCTGCCGGGCTGTTGGTTAATGCGTTGCGGTCATCGGCGGCGCTCGGTAGAACTGGCGGCCGAAGCCGACAAGGAAGGAGGGCTGAGCCATGTACGCCACGCACACCGCGCTCGTGTCCTCCCGGGTGACCAGTTGAGCGGAACCCGGAGCGGACGGGGCGCTTCCAGACGGAGCTTGCCTTGACCTTGCACCAGCATGACCTGACCCTGCGCCCGATCACCGGGCCTGACGAGCTGGACCTGTTCAACCGTTTGCCTTACGTCCTCAACGACGAGATTGGCAATGACCTGGCAGCCGGCCGCCGCCGCCCGCATTGGCTGTGGCTCGCACTGCGCGATGATCGCGTCGTGGCCCGGGCCGGATGGTGGTCGCGCGCCGGGGACGAGCACCCACTGTTGATGGACATCTTCGACATCGACGGTGACCTCGACGAGGGCGTGCGGTTGCTGGAGGCCGCACTGCCCGCCGTGGTCCCGGCCGGCGCGACACCCCCGGAGTACGGCCGGTTCCTCCCGGCGGACTGGCGCAACCACCAACACACGCGCCAGGCCGTGGACGACCGGATGGGCGCACTCGAACGCGTCGGAGCCAAACTGTTCGTCGAACGGCTGCGTCTGGAATGGCGACCCGGCACGCCCATCCCCGAGCTCAGCGGGCGGCTCGTCTTCCGGCCGGTACGCCACGCGGGCGAGTTGATCGAGCTGATGACGCTCGTGCTGGACGGCACGCTCGACGGGCACGGTCGCGACGACCTGACCCGCATGACCGCCCGCCAGGCCGCTGAGGAGCAGTACCACAACGAACTCGAACGCTACGCCAGCCCCCACGAGTGGTGGCGGATCGCGACGCTACCGGACGGAGAACCAGTCGGGTTCGTCATCCCGGCGCACAACGGCTACAACCCGATCATCGCGTACCTCGCGGTGCTGCCCGCCCACCGCGGCCACGGCTACATCCACGACGTGCTGGCCACGGGTACGAGTCTGCTCGCAGCCCAGAACGTACCGCGGATCCGGGCAGCCACCGATGTCGGCAACACGCCGATGGCGGCAGCCTTCGCCGGAGCCGGCTACGTCACCTTCGAGCGCCAGATCGACATGACCTGGCGATAAATCACTGGGCGCTGGACCGGCGCCACTCCGTGCCCAGGTCCAGCGCCCGCCGGAAACTCACGAAAACCCGAACGCGAGCCGTGCGTCAGCAGGCCTGAGCTGTTGGCCGCGCCGCCGGCCCGAGCGGACCGCGGCAGAAGCGGTTGAGAGTCGCCTGCGGCCGTCCCTACGCGGTGAGCAGGCGCTCGATCCGCTCGTACTCGGCGGCCATCTCGGGTTCGGCCAGAAAATCGCTGAGATCGGCCGAAACCTGGAAATCGACCTGCTCGATGGAGCGGAGGGCAAGCTCGTAGAGCTCGCCGCGCTGGCCCGCCTCTGAGCTTCGGACAGCCCAAGCAGCCGACGGGCTCGCCTCGATTCTCGACGCCCTCGCCGCACACCTGCAGCAGGGCGATGCCACACCAGAACGGAGAACACCGTGACCCAAAAAACCCAGCGCGACCTCGTCGCAGAGTACTTCGAAGGATTCCGGACGAGCGACCACCCGCGAATCCTCGCGACCCTGACCGACGACGTCGAGTGGGTCATCCACGGCCACCGGACCACCCGAGGCAAGGCGGAGTTCGACGGCGAGATCGAGAACCCGGCGTTCACCGGCAGCCCCGAACTCGACATCCAGCGTATCCACGAGGACGGCCCGGTCGTCGTCACCACCGGCGAAGGCCACGGCACCAGCGTCGACCACGGGCCATTCCGGTTCGCCTTCAACGACCTGTTCACGTTCCGCGGCGGGCTTATCGCCCGCGTCGACTCCTACGTCGTCCCGCTGCCCTGAGGCGCGCGACTCATCCTGCTGTCAAGGCCCTTGCACGCATTCTCACCGACCCGTTCGGTGACGAGCGGGCGACGTGCCCGCCGGGGCGACCGGAGCACCCTACCGGCGGCTTGCGAGTCGCGCCGCCGGTCGACCCGACACCGTGGCGACGAGGAAGGCGGCGAGTGGCGGGCCGGTGGGTGGTCAGTCAGGGCAGAATCTCGACGTACCCGTCGCTTCCGTGTACGCGGATCCGCTGCCCATCCCGAATCAGCCGGGTGGCATCTACCACGCTGACGACAGCCGGCAGGCCGTACTCCCGGGCGATCACTGCGCCGTGTGTCATCAAGCCTCCGACCTCCGTCACCAGGCCTGTGATGGCGACGAAGAGGGGCGTCCAGCTCGGGTCCGTGTGGGCCGTGACGAGGATGTCACCCGGTTCGAGATCAGCCTGGGCCATGTCCAGGATGACGCGGGCGCGTCCTTCGATGGTCCCGGCGGAGACCGGTAGGCCGATCAGGGCACCGGCCGGCAGGTCGTCGCGTCGGTACGCCCCGGCGATGACCTCGCCATCCGATGTCAGCACCCGGGGCGGCGTGAGCGCGTGGTACGACCGGAACGCGTCCTTGCGCTGCTGGATCAGCTTGTCATCCACCTGGTTCGAGCGTACGACGTCGTGGAGCTCCTTGAACGTGAGGTAGAAGACGTCCTCCTTGTCGGGGAGCACGTTGGCCTGCACGAGGCGCTCGGCCTCTTCGAGCAGGGCCTGCTTGTAGACGAAGTAGCGGCTGACGATGCCGTACTTCGGGTACTCCCGGTAGCCGATGAAGGTCCGGACCCGGTCGATCATCCGCTTGGTCTCGTCGGCCTTCTGCTTCCCGTCCGGCAGTGCCCGCAGGCGTTCGAGCACCTCCTGCGCCTTCCTCTGCGCCTCCTGCCGTCCTTGCTCGAAGCGCCGCTCGGCGGCGCCCGGCTCGAAGTTCCTGACGTTGTCGAGGATCACGGGCACGAGCGTGGTGGGGCGTTCGCGCCAACGCGGCCTCGTGATGTCGATCTCGCCGACGCAGCGCATGCCGTACCGGTCGAGGTAGGCCTCGATGGCGTCGCGCGCTTCGGTCCCGCCCGCGAGCTTCGGCAGCTCGTCCAGGAAGCCGTCGTTCTCGACGCCTTGCAGGAACGCCACCACCTCCGGATGCGGGCGGATCACGTCCGCGACGTCGAGCAGCGCCAGACCCATCTCCGACGTGACGTTGCCGGGGGCGGACAGCGTGAGGATGTCGGCCGCGTTCTTCTCGCCGAGCCATTCCCGCAGCCGGTCGTTGAGCCACCAGGTGGCCTCCATCCCCGCCATGATCGCCTGGATGCTCAATGGCTCGCTGAGGGCCCGCTTGTGCTCCTGGAAGGCCTCCAGCAGGAAGTCGAACAGCGCCGGTCCGGTCCTCGTCCGGACGTCACGCCGCAGGGCGGCGATGGACGCCTGGCTGCGCTCGATCAGCTCGGTGACGATGGCCGGATCGGTCTCGATCGGGGCGGCCGCGCCGCCGACCGGGGGTCCGCCGGGGCCGCCGTCCGGGAGCGCCGGGACGAAGTCGTGGCGGTCGAGGACGGTCTCCAGCGCGTCCCTGATCAGCGGATCGGACCTCCCCGCCATCTCCAGGAGGCCGGCGCGGCTCGCGGGCGAGGCCAGGCGTCGGGTCACGTCGACGAACAGCCTCCCGCCGGCCTCGTGCATCGGCGCCATGGCCGTCAGCTGCCACACGGAGAGGCCCAGTGGCTTCATGGGGTCGGTCATCATCTGCTGATGACCGACGGAGAGGTAGACGTGGTTCTCCCGGTCCCGGGCCGCGGGGATAGGGAACAGCGTGGTGATTGGCCGGCTCTGCACGATCCGGAAGTCCTCGTCGACCAGGCACCATTCGATGTCCTGCGGGCGGCCGAAATGCGCTTCGATCCGCCGCCCGAGCTGCACCAGCCGCACGACCTGCGCATCCGTCAGCGCCGGCTGTTCCTGCCGCTGCGGGTCGATCGCCACTTCCTGCGTCCCGCCGGCCGGCAGGGGGTGCACGGCACGCTGTTTGGCGACGACCGTCTTGGCGACGACCTCGCCGTCGCGCACCTTGAAGACGTCCGGGTTCACCAGGCCGGAGACCAGGGCCTCGCCGAGGCCGAAGCCGGCGTCCACGGTGGCGACCTTTCGGTTGCCTGTGACGGGATCGGCCGTGAACAGGATGCCGGCCGCATCCGGGAAGACCATCTGCTGTACGACCACGGCCATCTGGACCCTCCGGTGGTCGAAGCCGTTCCGCAGGCGGTAGGTCACGGCCCGCTCGGTGAACAGCGACGCCCAGCACCGGCTGAGGTACTGGAGGATCGTTTCCGGCCCCACGACGTTCAGGTACGTGTCCTGCTGGCCCGCGAAGGAGGCCGTCGGCATGTCCTCCGCCGTCGCGCTGGATCGCACCGCGTAGGCGGCTTGCTCGCCGAACTGGGCGAGCGCGCGGGTGATCGCCGCCGCCAGATCGCCCGGAATGGCAATCCCTTCGATGGTCCGGCGGATCTCCGCGCTGAGCGTGCGGATCGCCTCCCGGTCATCCGGGTTCAGGCGCGACAGTTGGGCGAGCCGATCGTCGATCGACGGCGCCTCCGCCATGACCTGCCGGAAGGCGGCCGTCGTCACACAAAACCCAGCCGGCACGTGGATGTCTTCGATCCGCGACAGCCCGCCCAGGTGCGCGGCCTTGCCGCCAACGACCGCGACCTGCGTCTCGTCGACCTCTTGAAGATCCAACACGTACGGCTCGATCATTGCAATGCCTCCGAGGCGGTCGGGCGGCGCGCACCCGCGAATCTCATCAGCGGTTCGAGGTCGCCGCGTCCTCGGTACATCGACAACGCACCCACGTCGTGCCCCCCGGTTTCCTCGTCGGTGCTGTATCCGGCCGCCGATTCTGCGACAAGACCCGGGTCTTGCCGCAAGCCCCCCTGTGCGCTATACGTTGGAAGTGGCAGGGGTGAGATCTTCTTGCCTTTGCCGACGCCGGTGGCTGCGGCCGTGCCGCCCGGGTGGGCTTGGCCAGCGCGATCGTCGGTCAGCTCATCATCGTCGTGGCCGAGGTGATCTGGTCGAGCAACCGGGACCTCAGCGACGGTCGGCGTCGGGTTCAGCCGGCGCTTTCAGCCTTGTGTCTCGAACCACCGCCCCGTGAGTTCGCGTGCCCTGTGGTGGATGTGGGCAATCCCTGACTGGCTGTTGAACGCGGCGAACGGCCACATGAGGACGAGGATGGCGAGCTCTTCCGACGGCAGTGTCCCGTGGGCGAGTCGCGAGGCGGGTGCCGAACGGTGACGCTGCGACTTGTCCTGATCATCCCGAATCACACTGAGCGCGATAGATGGGCTGTCATTCCCATTGGCTGATGTACTCGCCGGATTCGGCTGATCCTGACCGGGTGGCCATATTTGGGGAACCGTTCGGTTCGCCGGTGCGGGTTAAACGCGCGACAGACGGAAGGCCGGGCAACTCGCTAGCGTAACAGGAACAGAAATCAAGATCATTAGCAGTCCGGCACGGATTCCTGGGGGGACCGCTGTGTGTCTGACACTGAGCACACCGACTCAACGATGTGGCGGCATTGATTGCCGCCGGGCAGGCAGCAGCCGTAAGCAACGGCAGCGGCAGCGGCATCGGTGAACCTCGGAGGGGTTTACCTGGGTCCCACCGGCGGGCCTCCCGCAATTCACGCCGGCCACGACAAAATTCGTTCTCAGAGTCTCTCGCGCGCTCTCTCCCGACCTGGTCGGTGCCAGTCGTCGAGGCCGGACGGGGCGGGTCGCCGGCGGCCCGCGCCCGAGGACCCACTGCCCGCTCAAAGACCGCGTTCTGGCTACCGGTACCGAGCTGACGGCGGATCTGAACGGTGCGAGAAGCGATGACCATGACCAGTACGCAGACCGTCGCGAGCGTCCTCGACGACATGCTCGTTCCGCGAGGATCCGAGCTTACTGTTCGTCTGATGGAGGGCATAAAGCCCACTCTCCGCTCACTTGCCATCCCGACCCGCCGGGTCGAACTAGCTTGCGGCGAACTGCTGCACCAGCCGGGCGCGACCGACGGCCGCGTCTATCTCATCGAAAGTGGTGCGGTATGTCTGGAGCATTACTCTCCGACCGGGCGTCGGACCATCCTCGACGTGTTGTCGACAAACGAGTATTTCGGCGAGGATTCGCTTCCCGGTATGCCGAGTCAGTACACTCCCGCCGCCGTAACCGCGACGAAACTTATCGGGGTGGAAAGCGCCGTTCTGCACAGCCTCCTGCGTGACGCGAATGTTTTCGACGTGTGGCAGCACAGTCAAATATTGAAAGCCCGCCGGCACCGATCGCTGCTGTTGCAACATGCCATCTCCGACAGCGAGGCCCGGCTGGCGATGTGCCTGCTCGACATGGCACAGAGCTTCGGCACGAGCACCGGCCAGGACGTTCGGATCGGCCTGAAGCTCCGCCACGAGGACTACGCCGCGATGATTGGCACGACCCGGTCCCGCGTCGGCCTGTTCCTGCAACGCTTCACCGATCGCAAGATGATCCGGAAATCGCCGTGCGGGGCGATCGTCGCCAACCCCCGCATCATCGTCGGATACATCATGGAGCGTATGGGCCTGCCCCCGACCTGAGCGGGCCTGCTACGCCCTCGACTCCCCTTGCGGCCACGACCGGCTGCAAGGGGAGTCGGAGAGGTTCACTGCTGGCCGCTCGGCTCCACGACCGGCGCCGCGAGCGCGGCGGTGTTCGCCGGTGCTGCGGGCATTGCCGCTCGCGCCTTGGCTCGATCCGACCGGATGGCCTGCCGGCGGCGGCGCTCCCGCGTGCTCTGGTAGAGGCTGCGCCCCCACAGCAGCAGGCCGCCACCGTCGAGGAGGACGCCGATGACCGCCACGGTGACGAAGTCGATGGATCCCATCATGGAATCCTGGCCGGTGGCGAAGAGGATGAACTGGTACAGGAACCCCCACAGGAGTGGGATGCCGACGAAGACCAGCATCAGGAGCGCTATCAGGCGCCCACCGAGCCACGCGACGGAGTACCACCGGACGATCCGCATCTCCCGCTTCGGCACCCCCGACTGGTCCACCCGGGACTTGCGCCGCCGCACCAGGTTGCGCAGGAAGTCCTCGGTGTCGGACATCAGGTTCCGGCAGCCCAGGGCCGTGGCGACGATGTAGTAGCCGTCGGTACGCATGAACAGGAACGACTGCCAGATGATCCGGACCAGGTACGTGAACAACAGTGCCGTCAGCAGCAGCCCGACCCACTCCGGCAGCTGCAGGTAACCGTGCCGATTCGCCCACAGCGCGAGAACGAAGGACGAGGCGAGTACCCCGTCGATGAGCGTGCCGGCGATGAACGCGACGAAGCGCTGGCGTTTCGGTGCCAACCAGATGCCGCTCATGTCGGTCTGGACCACCAGGATGTACAGCTGGTTGCCGATGACGAGCCTCGACGGCACGCCGGCCGCCCGCGCCGCGATCATGTGAGCGGCCTCGTGGATCGCGACCCCGACCAGCGTCAGGATGAACGTCGCCCAGGTCAGGGCCGCGAAGTGGATGGGGAACAGCAGCGTCTCGCCGGGCGTCGGCAGCAGACCTGGATCGTCCACGACGAGGTACACCCCGGCCGCGACGATCAGGACGCAGGCGATCATCACCGGGAGGCTGACCAGGCGGCGGGCGACAGTCGGGCTGATCCAGTTCAGGCTCCAGCTGCGCCGGGGTTTGCGAGCCGGAGTCGCGGCGGCGACCGGGCCGGCGACGGCAGCCGCGATCTTCTCGTCGATCTCGACGAAGCCCTCGTCACCGAGGGCGTCCAGGAAATCGGTGATGTCGGGCGTCTCGGAGTACTTCTCTTCGTACAGGCGAACCGCCTCGCCCACCGACTTGCCGGCGGCCAGCGAGTGGAGGAGGTCCAGCCCTTCGACGGGGATGGACAGGAACACCTGCCGTTCGACGTCGCCGATGATGACGGCGTCGCCCTCCGGCCGGTGGTCGAAGGGGCGCACTCTGACAAGTGTGTCTGGCGGATAGCCGGCCATGGTTCGTCGTCCTTTTCGCTCATTTGGCAGGCGGGGTCGATGAAGGCCGGCACCCGGAGTTGCCATCCGGGTGCCGGCCTTCGCGTGGGGCATCACCGTCAGGAGACAACGCACGCAGCAGCGACAGCGCTGGTCTTCACCGACTCCAGCCGGCGCACCGTGAGCTTCTTCATGACATCACCTCCTCGCGATATCGGAGAGGACAACGATGCCTGCCGCGGGAGTGATCGTCTGCTCACTTATGTACATACACCGATCGGTAGGATGGTCACCGGAACTCGCTGCCGAGCGTGAACTGGCCGCAGCCGCGGTTGACCTCAGATGGTGACGACCACTTTGGATCGCGCGTGCTCACCTTCGAGGTACCGGATGGCCTCGGGTACCTCGTGGAGCGGGTAGCTCCGGTCGATGGCCGGGGTGAGCCGGCCGGACTCGGCGTGGGTGCGGAGCGTGTCGAGGTGTTGCCGGCTGGGTGCCGTGCTGAGTGCGACGATGCGGTGTCGGACGAAGGGCGCCAGCAGCCGCCCGCGGGCGAGGAGCCAGACCGGTCCGATGAGACTGCCCCCGCCGTACACGCCGCCCCCGGAGAGGACCAGGGTCCCGGTCGGAGTCAGCGCCCGCCGGAGCGCGGTGAGTGAGCGGTTGCCGACCAGGTCGAACACGACGTCGTGGCGGCGGGCGTCGTGGGTGAAGTCGTCGCGGGTGTAGTCGACGACGTGGTCGGCGCCGAGGGAGCGGACCAGTTCGACGTTGCGGGTGCTGCACACCCCGGTCACGGTGGCACCGAGCACCTTCGCCAGTTGGACGGCCAGGGTGCCGACGCCGCCGGAGGCGCCGTTGATGAGGACACGGTGGCCGGGCTGGACCTGGCCGACGTCGCGCAGCCCCATGAGCGCGGTGACACCGGCCAGCGGCAGGGCGGCGGCCTGCTGCGGCGTCAGGTTCGCCGGCTTCGGCGCGACCATCGTCGCGGGCACGCATACGTACTCGGCGAACGCGCCGTTGGCGTCGCCGAGATCACCGAAGACGGCGTCTCCCGGGCGTACCCCTTGGACGTCGCTGCCGACGGCCTCGACCCGGCCGGCGAAGTCGCGGCCACGGATGCGCGCCCGGGGCCGCGATCGGCCCAGGGCCAACCGCGCCATCCGGGGATCGCCCCGCATGACATGCCAGTCGTACGCGTTGAGCGCGGCAGCCTCGACCCGCACGAGCACCTCGTCGGCGGCTGGCACCGGTGTGTCGATGTCCGCGAGCGTGAGTGTCTCCGGCGGGCCGTACCGGTCCTGGACGATCGCCTTCATCTTTCCCTCCCCTCCGGTGTACGGCGTACACCTCATGTGCATGAATGTAGGTGTACGCCGTACACCTGTCAAGGCGGTTATGGTCTAACCGCCACAGAAAGACGAGGACCGAGATGGCTGAGCAGGCTGAAGTGCTGCGCCGGGCGCCGCTGAGCAGGGACCGGATCCTGCGCGCCGCCGTCGCGCTGGCAGATGAGGCCGGGATCGAGTCCCTCAGCATGCGCAACCTCGCCCAGGATCTGGGCGTCGTGCCGATGGCCCTCTACAAGCACGTGGCCAACAAGGACGAACTGCTCGACGGCATGATCGACGTGGTTGTCAGCGAGATCGACCCGTTGGTGCCCGACGCCGACTGGAAGCACACGGTCCGCGAACGCATCCTCTCGGCCCGGCAGGTGCTGCTGCGCCACCCCTGGGCGCCGCTCGCGATCGAGTCGCGGAACATGGCGACGCCGGCCATCCTCGCGTACCTCGACTCGATGGTCGGGACGATCCGGGCCGGCGGGTTCTCCGCCAACCTCGCCCACCACGTGATGCACGTGATGGGCAGTCGGATCCTGGGCTTCAGCCAGGAGCTGTTCGACGCCGCCCGGAACGCCGGCCGGTCCGGCGCGACCATCCCAGAACCGCCGGCCGCCCTACCGCCGGAGGTCGCGACCCGGTTCCCGCACCTCGCGGAGATCGCCACGGCCGCGTCCCACGACGACGCGTCGGTCGTGGGGCAGGGCTGCGACGACCAGTTCGAGTTCGAGTTCGCGCTGGACCTGCTGCTCGACGGCATCGAAAGACTGCACCAGCAAAGCTGGACGTCTTCGGGCCGACCCCACTGACGCCTGGGTACGGCTGGGAGGCTCAGGCGACGGTGGGGCTGCGGCGTTCGATGAGGATGACGTCACGCCAGCGGTCGTGGTGGCGGCCGAGGCGTTCGCGGGTGCCGATGGCGCGGAAGCCGCAGGCGCGGTGCAGGGCGAGGCTGGCGGTGTTCTCGGGGAAGACCCCGGATTGGATGGTCCAGATCCCGGCCCGTTCGGTGGAGTCGACCAGTCCTTGAAGCAGGAGTCGCCCGACGCCCCGCCCCTGCGCGTCGGGGTGGACGTAGACGGAGTGCTCCACGACTCCCGCGTATACGCAGCGGTCGGAAACCGCGCTGCACGCGACCCAGCCGAGCACGGTGCCCGGATCGGCGGGGTCGAGGGCGACCCAGCGGTGCCCAGGCAGGCGGGTGGCGGTGAAGCGGTCCCAGGTGGGTGGTTCGGTTTCGAAGGTGGCGTTGCCGGTGGCGATCCCGTGCCGGTAGATGCCGACCACGTCCTGGGCATGGGCGTCGGTCATCGGCGCCAGAATCGGCCGGGGCGTCATCACCGAAGGGTGGCCAAGCCGTTCGGCTGCGGCTGGGCGGTGCGCCGCGCGGTCGTGGCGACCCGGTACCGGAAGACGTGCCGGTAGGTCTGCGGGGTCATCCCGCTGATCCGCCCGAAGTGCTGGCGCAGGTTCGCGCCGGTGCCGAAGCCGGTGCGGTGGGCGATCCGCTCCACCGGGTCGTCCGTGGTCTCCAGCAGTTCCTGCGCCAGCCGGACCCGTTGCTCCAGCAGCCACTGCAGCGGCGTGGTGCCGAGGGTGTCGCGGAACCGCCGGGCCAGGGTGCGGGGGCTCAGGTTCGCCGCGCGGGCCAGGTCGTTCACCGACAGCGGCTGATCGAGCCGACCTCGGGCCCACTCCAGCACCGGGCCGAGGTCGGCGGGGGAGACACCCCGCACCGGCGGTGCCGGGTACTGGGTGTGATCGGCGGCGCGCTGCGGTGCCACCACCATCCGCCGGGCGACCTCGTGGGCCACCGCGGCGCCGTGGTCCTGCCGGACCAGGTGCAGGCACAGGTCGATGGCAGCGGCCGTACCCGCCGAGGTGAGGATGTTGCCCTCGTCCACGTACAGCACCCGGGGGTCGAGGTCGACGAGCGGGAACCGGGCCGCGAAGTCCTGCGCGTTCATCCAGTGCGTCGTCGCGCGGCGGCCGTCGAGCAGACCCGCCGCGGCGATGGCGTACGCGCCGGTGCAGATGCCCACGATGCGCTTGCCCCGGGCGTACGCCACCCGCAACGCCTCGACCAGACCGGCGGGCGGATCGATCTGGGTCGGACGGGCGCAGCCGGGCACCAGCACCGTGTCGGCCTCGACAAGATCGTCCAGGCCGTACGCCGGGTCGAGCCAGGAACCCCCGGTGGTGCGCAACGGGCCGGGCTCGGCCGCGCACAGGCGCATCTCGTACCACGGGTCGGCGATGTCACGCCGGTCCGTGCCGAACACCTCCTGCGGCACCGCCAGCTCGAAGATCGGCAGGTTGTCGGTCACCGCCACCGCGACGACGTGCGTACGCATGGCAGGAATCTAACGCAGCTCGGCGCCAATCCGACTGTCCCGTCCGGCCGTACCCGACGACGGTGGTCCCATGACTCAGACCCAACCCGCGCCGGTGGCCGGCGGTCGGCTGACCGCCGCCCAGGGCACCGCGCTCTACGTCGGTGCCGTGCTGGGCACCGGGGTGATCGCGCTTCCCGCGCTGGCGGCCGAGGCGGCCGGCCCCGCGTCGCTGCTCGCCTGGCTGCTGCTCGTCGTTCTTTCCGCCCCGCTGGCGGCGACCTTCGCCGCGCTCGGCTCCCGCTACCCGGACGCGGGCGGCGTCTCGACGTACGCCCGGATGGCCTTCGGACCGCGGGCCGCGGCCGTCGTCGGTTGGTGCTTCTACTTCGCGGTGCCGCCCGGCGCCACCGCGGCGGCGCTGTTCGGCGGCGCGTACGTCGAAGCCGCGATCGGCGGCGGCCGGGCCACCGTGGCGGTCACCGCCGTGCTGCTGATGGCCGCGGTCACCATCACCAACCACTCGGGCGTGCAGCTGGCCGGGCGGGTGCAGCTCGCCCTGGCCGGCGTCCTGGTCGCCTTCCTCCTGCTGGCCGTGCTGCTCTCGCTGCCGCACGCCTCCGCCGGCAACCTCCGGCCGTTCGCCCCGCACGGCTGGACCGCGATCGGCCCGGCCGCCGCACTGCTGATGTGGAGCTTCGTCGGTTGGGAGGCGATCACCCACCTCACCGGTGAGTTCCGCCGACCGGCGCGGGACCTGCCGCGGGCCACCACCGCGGCGGTCGTGGTGGTCGGCGCGCTTTACCTGGGGGTGGCCGTTGCGACCATCGCGGTGCTCGGGTCGGCGGCGGCCGGGGCCGACGCGCCGCTGGGCGAGCTGTTCGCCGTCGCGCTCGGCGGCGACGCCCGTTGGCTGGCCGCCGGGGCGGCGCTGCTGCTCACCTTCGGCGCGATGAACGCCTACTACGCCGGTGCGGCGAAGCTCGGCGCGGCGCTCGGCCGCGACGGTGCGCTGCCCGGCTGGCTCACCCGGGGCAGTGTGGCCGGTGAGGTACCCCGGCGCAGCCTCGCCGTCACCGCCGCCCTGGCGTTCCTGGCCCTGGCCGTGGTGGTCGCCGCCGGGCTGGGCACCCGGCCGCTGGTCCTGCTCGCGACCGGCTCCTTCGTCACCGTCTACGTCATCGGCGTCGCGGCGGCACTGCGGCTGCTGCCCCGGCGCAGCCGGGCCTGGTACGCCGCCGCCGCGACCATCGGCGTGGTGTTGTTCCTGCTGGTCATGACCGGTGTCTACCTGATCTGGCCGGTGGTGGTCACCGGGGCGGCCCTGCTCTACCTCCGGCTACGCGGCGCCGGTCGCGGCTGAGGCCGCACCCTGGCCGTGACCACTCCAGCGCGGTCCAACCCACCGACGGCCGCGCGGATCGATCCGGCGACGCGGGGGAGTTGGTAGGCTGGGCCCGGCGCGGATCAACCGCGCGATCCGGGTACGAGGAGCGAGACATGCTGACGGGGGACGACGAC
>NZ_JBFBAO010000031.1:0-31196 GCF_040682255.1 Micromonospora sp. NPDC051296
GTTAATAGGGGGCCCTTCCTTGCACCTGTCCGGCTAGCGCGGGGTGGAAACGGGTAGGGAGTGGCAGGGCTGCGCCGGCGGAGGCTTGCGGGTCGGACGGCGGACCAGCACGGCGGCGATGACCGCGCCGAACACCAGCAGGCCCGCGCACCAGAGCAGGGCACCCCGGTAGGCAGCGGCCAGTTCGGCGCGTTGCTCGTACCCGGTGCCGGAGAGCCCGACCAGCAGCGGCAGGGCAGCGACCGCCAGCAGCCCACCGACCCGGGAGGCGGCGTTGTTGAAGCCGCTCGCCACCCCGGCGAAACGGTCCGCGACGGCGGCCAGCACGGACGCGGTCAGCGGCGCCACCACCAGGGTCAGCCCGGCCCCGAACAGCGCCACGCCCGGCAGCACCTGTCGCCAGTACGACGCGCCCGGCTCGACCTCGCGCAGCACCAGCAGACCGGCGGCGGCCAGCACCGGGCCGACGGTCAGCGGCAGCCGTGGCCCGATCTTCGCCGACAGTGCGCCGGCTCCGGGCGAGCCGACCAACAGCAGCACGGTCATCGGCAGCAGGGCGATGCCGGTGAGGAACGCCGACCAGCCGACCACGTTCTGCAGGTAGACGGCGAAGAAGAAGGTGAAACCGCCGAGCGCGGCGTAGACCAGCACGGTGAAGACGTTCAGCACGGAGAACAGCCGGCTGCCGAACAGCCCGGTGGGCAGCATCGCGGTCTCCCCGCGACGCCGCTCCACCAGTACGAACACCACCGCGGCGAGCACCGCGACCAGGGCCGCCACCGCTACCTGCGGCGAGCGCAGGCCCCGGCCGGGCGCTTCGACCAGGGCGTACGTGATACCGGCGAGGGCGACCGCGCCGAGCAGCGCGCCGGCCACGTCGAACCGCCGGCCCCGCCGGCCCGGTCCGCGGGTACGGGTGGCGCTCTCGTCCCGGCTCTCCGGCACCCAGCGGACGGCGGCCAGCACCACCAGCACCGCCAGCGGGAGGTTCAGGAAGAAGATCCACCGCCAGGAGAGCGCGTCGATCAGCCAGCCACCGACGAACGGGCCGAGCGCGGTGGAAACGCCGGACAGGCCCGACCACGCCCCGATCACCTTCGCCCGGTCGTCCGGGTGGAAGCTGGCCTGGAGCAGCGACAGCGAGCCCGGGGCCAGCAGCGCCCCACCCGCACCCTGGAGGAACCGCGCGGCCACCAGCCAGTCGGTCCGCAGGGCCAGCCCGCAGAGGATCGAGGCGACGGTGAACCAGATCACGCCGAGCAGGAAGATCCGCCGCCGCCCGAACCGGTCACCCAGCGCCCCGCCGAGCAGGACGAACGCCGCGAGCGTGAGCAGGTAGCCGTTGACGGTCCACTGTAGGCCCGCCACGGACGCGCCGAGTTCGGCGCCGAGGCGGGGCAGCGCCACGTTGACCACCGTGCTGTCCAGGAACACCATGCCGGAGGCGAGTACGGCGGCGGCCAGGGTGCCTCGGCCGGCGGCGGTGCCGAGTCGGAGGGCGGGCGCGGGTTCAGACATGACTACCAATCTGCCTTGCACCATGTGTCAGACACCACGAATCGCCGAAACCACGTCCGGGTACTGTGCGGGATCGCCGAAAGCCCGCAAGCTGGAGAGGTGTCGTCTGTGCGTACCAGATCAGGATCGCGCGCCCTGGGAGCGCTCGCGCTCGCCGCGGCGCTGACCCTCGGCGCGGCCGGTTGCGTCCCGTTTGAGGAGCCGGCGGAGCCGACGGGCACCGGCGGCGGCACCGCCACCCAGATGCTCTCCCAGCTCACCGTCGCCGAGGCCAACCCGATGCGCGGCTACAGCCGCAACCGCTTCCCGCACTGGCGGAAGACGGGTAAGAACTGCGACGTCCGCGACACGGTGCTGGAACGCGACGGCAAGGACATCCAGCACTCCGGCTGCAACGTGGTCGGCGGCCGGTGGGAGAGCGTCTACGACGGACGCGCCTTCACCGATCCGTCCCAGGTGGATATCGACCACATGGTCCCGCTGGCCAATGCCTGGCGGTCGGGCGCCGACGACTGGGACGACTCGAAACGCGGCGACTTCGCCAACGACCTGGACCGACCGCAGCTCTTCGCGGTTTCCGCGTCCTCCAACCGGGCAAAGGGTGACCAGGACCCGTCCCAGTGGAAACCGCCAAACCGGTCATACTGGTGCCAGTACGCCGGCGACTGGGTGGCGGTGAAGCACCACTGGCAGCTGACGGTGACCAGTGCCGAGAAGGCCGCGCTGGCCGACATGTTGGAGGGCTGCACATGGGAGAGCAAGCCGTAACCGGCGCCGACGGTTCCCCGGCGGCCGAGCGGGCGCCGGACGAAGCCGGGACGGACGCGGCGGCAAGCCCACCACGTGGCCCGGCCACGGCCGGGATGACCGCCGACGGTGCCGCCGCGGGTGAGGTGGAGGTGCCCGGCGCCGGGATGACGGCCGACGCCGGCGGCGCCACCGGCCCGCAGAGCCGGACCACGGACATCGTGCCCGGACCGGGCGGCGTGATGACCGACGAGGTCGGCGTGGTGACCGGTGAGCTGACCCTGCGTACCGACTTCGCCGACGGCCAGGTCACCCTGCACGTGCAGTACAAGGACGCCGACGAGTGGTACGTGGTCACCGGCGGCAAAGCCGCGCTGGACGACGCCGCCGGGCTGGACGCGGTGCACAGCATCGCGGTCGGCCTGCTGAACCGTCCCGAGGGCTGACCCGAAGGTGTTAAGAGGGGCCCCTTCCTATACGCGAGGCGTTAAGAAGGGGCCCTTCCTTACACGAAGGAGCCGGGCTCGCTGGGGGCGGAGACCACGCCGGGCGCCTCGCCCTCGCCCTCCGGGCGGACGATCTCCGCGCTCACCTTGTGTGGGCGTAGTTCCCCGCTGGCGATCTGCTCGGCGAAGTGGCACGCGACCCGGCTACCGCCGATCTCCCGCAGCACCGGCCGCTCGTCGGCGCAGCGGGTCGGCTGCGCCCACGGGCACCGGGTGTGGAACCGGCAGCCCGACGGCGGGTTGGCCGGCGAGGGCAGGTCACCGGCGAGCAGGATCCGCTCCCGGCGGTCCTCGACGTCCGGGTCAGGCACCGGCACCGCCGACATCAGCGCCCGGGTGTACGGGTGCAGCGGCTCGGTGTAGAGCCGGTCGCTCGGCGCTTCCTCGACCAGGCCACCCAGGTACATCACGCCGACGGTGTCGGAGATGTGCCGGACCACTGCCAGGTCGTGCGCGATCACCAGGTAGGTCAGCCCGAGGTTGTCCTGGAGTTCGTCGAGCAGGTTGACCACCTGGGCCTGGATCGACACGTCCAGCGCGGAGACCGGCTCGTCGGCGACGATCAGCTCCGGCCCCAGCACCAGCGCGCGGGCGATGCCGATGCGCTGCCGCTGACCGCCGGAGAACTCATGCGGATAGCGGGAGAGCGCCCACCTGGGCAGGCCGACCTTGTCCAGCGTCTCAGCGATGATCTTCCGGCGTTCGTCCCGGTTGCCGCCGATCCCGTGCGTCTGCAGGCCCTCGGTGAGGATCGACTCGACGTTCTGCCGCGGGTCGAGACTGGACATCGGGTCCTGGAAGATCATCTGCATCCGCTTGCGCATCGTGCGCAGCTTGCCCGGCGCCAGCTTGGTCAGCTCGACCCCGTCGAAGCTCACCTCGCCGGCGGTGGGCGGGGTGAGCTGGAGCAGCGCCCGCCCGAGGGTGGACTTGCCGCAGCCCGACTCGCCGACCAGGCCGTAGGTCTTGCCGCGCGCGATGCTCAGGTCGACCCCGTCGACGGCCTTGACGTGCCCGACCGTGCGGTCGAACAGCACCCCCCGCTTGATCGGGAAGTGCACCTTCAGGTCCCGTACCTCGACGAGGACGTCGCTTCCGGTCATGGCTTCTCCTCCTCGCGCGGCGCGGGCACCGGGCCGCCGGCCGGCTTGCCCGCAGCCGGTGCGTCGGCGCCGGCCTCCGCCGCCTGCCCGGCGCCGTCGGCGGTCGCCGCCGGCTCGGACTCCCCGGCCACCGGCACCTCGGCGGCCCGCGCCAGGCCCGGCAGCGGCGCCAGGTTGACGCAACGGTAGCTGCGGCCGTCGTGGGCGAGCACCAACTCCGGGGGCTCACCCACGCAGGCGTCCACCCGGCGGGTGCAACGCGGGGCGAACGCGCAGCCCTCCGGCCAGGGCAGCAGGTCGCGCACCGAGCCGGGGATGGGGTTGAGCCGTTCGCCGCGCCCGGCGTCCAGGCGCGGCACCGAGCCGAGCAACCCCACGGTGTACGGGTGCCGCGGCTCGCGGAACAGCGGTCGCCGCCGGGCCGTCTCCACCACCCGGCCGCCGTACAGCACGTTGATCGTTTCGCACATCCCGGCCACCACGCCCAGGTCGTGCGTGATCATCACCAGCGCGGTGCCGGAGTCCCGGACCAGGTCCTTCAGCAGCTCCAGGATCTGCGCCTGGATGGTGACGTCCAGGGCGGTCGTCGGCTCGTCGGCGATCAGCAGCCGAGGCTGGCAGGCCACCGCCATGGCGATCAGGGCACGCTGGCGCATCCCGCCGGAGAGCTGGTGCGGGTACTCCTTCAGCCGCCGCTTGGGGTCGGGGATGCCGACCCGGTCGAGCAGCGCGGCGGCCTCCTTCGCCGCCACGTCGCCCTTCATCCCCCGGTGCCGGGTCAGCACCTCGGTCACCTGAAGGCCGATCGGGATGACCGGATTGAGCGACGACAGCGGGTCCTGGAAGATCATCGCGATGTCGCGGCCCCGGATGTCCCGCCGCGACCGGTCGTCGAGCTGGAGCAGGTCGGTCCCGTCGAACACCGCCTTGCCGCCCACCCGCAGGCCGGGCTGCTTGGGCAGCAGCCCCATGATCGCCAGCGAGGTCACCGACTTGCCGCAGCCGGACTCGCCAACCAGGCCGACCACCTCACCGGCGTCGACGGCGAAGGAGACGCCGTCGACGGCGTGCACGGCGCGCTGGCCACGCCGGGCGAAGGTGACGGAGAGGTCGTCCACTTCGAGTAGTGCCATGGAGGGAACCTACTTCCGCAGCTTCGGGTCGAGGGCCTCACGCATCGCCTCACCGAGCAGGGTGAAGCCCAGCGCGGTGATGATGATGCCGAGTGCGGGCAGGATCGCCAGTCGCGGTGCGATGTCGATGTAGCGCTGCGCGTCGGCGAGCATCACGCCCCACTCGGGGATGGACGCGTCGTTGTTGCCCAGGCCGAGGAAGGAGAGCGCGGCGGCCTCGATGATCGCCGTGGCCAGCGTGAGCGTGGCCTGCACGATCACCGGGGCCAGCGAGTTCGGCACCACGTGCCCCAGCGCGATCTTCGGCTTCCGCACGCCGAGCGACGTCGCGGCCAGGACGTAGTCGCTGTTGGACTGCGCGATCATCGAGCCGCGCAACAGCCGCGCGAAGACCGGGACCGAGACCGCACCCACCGCGATCATGACCGTGGTGAGCCCGGCGCCCAGGATCGCGGCGATGCTGATCGCGAGCAGCAGGCTCGGCATGGCCAGCAGCATGTCGATGAAACGCATCAGGACGTTGTCGACGGCCCGGCCCCAACGGCCACCGAGGCCGGCGGCGGCACCAGCGATCCCACCGATCAGCGAGCCCACGGCCAGACCGATCATCGTCGCGACCACGCCGACCAGAAGGGTCTGCCGGGCCCCGACGATCATCCGACTGAACTCGTCGCGGCCGATGTGGTCGACGCCGAACCAGTTCTCGGCCCGTGGGCCGGGGATGTAGCCGATGTTCTCCCGGACCTCACCCTTCCACAGCTGGGCCTCGGGCGCGTGCGGGACCAGGAACGGGCCGACGACGGCGACGATGACGAACAGGCCCAGGACCACCGCGCCGACGATCGCGGCCGGGTTGCGGCGCAGCCGGCGGAACGCCTCCTGCCAGAGGCTGACGCCGCGCTCATCGTCCCGGGCGGCCAGTTCGGCGAGCCGGTCGATCTTTTCCTTCTTCTTGCCGGTGATGAGCGTCATCGGACCCTCACCCTCGGGTCGATCAGGCTGTAGGAGAGGTCCACGATCAGGTTCACCAGCACGTACACCACCGCGATGATCATGATGAAGCCCATCAGCACCGGGTAGTCGCGCTGGCTGATCGCCTCCGCGACGAACGCCCCGATACCGCTGAACGCGAAGACGGTCTCGGTGAGCACCGCGCCGGAGAGCAGACCACCGGTGAGCAGGCCGATCGAGGTGACCACCGGCAGCAGTGAGTTGCGCAGCACGTGCCGGCGGCGGACCACGTTCTCGGTCAAGCCCTTGGCCTCGGCGGTGCGGACGAAGTCCTCGTTGAGCACCTCCAGCACGCTGGCCCGGGTGATCCGGACGATGATCGCCAGCGGGATACTGGCCAGCGCGACGCCCGGCAGGATCAGGTGCCAGAGCGCGTCGGCGGCGGCGTCCCACTCGCGGGTCATCAGCCCGTCGAGTACGAAGAAGTTGGTGATCCGGGTGGCGCCGAGGGTCGGGTCCTGCCGGCCGCTGGACGGGAACAAGCCCAGGTTCTCGGAGAAGATCGCCTTGAGGATGTACGCCAGGAAGAAGACCGGGATGCAGATGCCGATCAGCGAGCCGCCGACCGAGAGGTGATCCAGCAGCCGGCCACGCCGACGGGCGGCGAGGTAGCCCAGCGGGATGCCGATCCCGATCGCGATCACCATCGCGGTGATGGTCAGCTCGACGGTGCCCGGGAAGCGCTGGAGGAACTCGGTGGTGACCTCGCGCTTGGTCGAGATCGACGTGCCCAGGTCGAGCCGGACCATCCGCCGCACGAACCGGCCGTACTGGACCAGGATCGGCTCGTCGAGACCGAGATTGTTGCGGATCGCGGCACGCATCTCGGGCGTACCCCGCTCGCCGAGAATGGCGGTCTCGGGGCCGCCGGGCAGCCGCCGGAGCCAGATGAACAGCAGGATGGAGAGCCCGAACAGCGTGGGTATCAGTTGTAGCAGGCGTCTGACGATGAACCGGAACACGGCGGCCTCGGAGGGGGTGCTGAGGATCGCGGGCGGGCGCTGTAGGTACAGCGCCCGCCCGCGGTCAGTGCGTCAGATCAGGACTTGAACTCGGCGGAGGAGAACCGCTCGTCGGTGAGCGGGCTCGCCTTGACCCCGGTCACGTCCTTGCCGAACACGATCGCCGGCGGCGAGTGCGAGATCGGCACACCCGGCAGGAAGTTCATGATGTCGGCGTTCAGCTCCTTGTAGAGCGCCACCTTGGCCGCCTGGTCTGCGGTGGTGTCCGCCTGCTTGAACTTCTCGAACAGAGCGGGGTTGTTGAAGCCCCACTCGTCCTTCTGCCGGTCGAAGAACGTACCGATGAAGTTGTAGCCGTCGCCGTAGTCACCGGTCCACCCGAGGAAGTGGATGTCGTGCTTGTTGCCGGAGGTGGTGGCGTTGAGGTAGTCCGGGCTCCACTTCAGCGGGATCGCCTCGATCTTGATGCCGGCCGCCTGGAGGTCCGCCGAGACCAGCTCGAACAGATCCTTCGGGTTCGGCATGTACGGCCGGGTGACCTCGGTCGGGTAGTGGAACCGCAGGGTCAGGTCCGACGCACCGGCCTCGGCCAGCAGCGCCTTGGCCTTGTCGACGTCGTAGTCGTACTTGGTGACGTCGCCGTTCCAGCCCTCGACGGTGTCGGGGAAGAAGTTCACCGCGACCTGGGCGCCCGGGGGCAGCTTCGAGTCGACCAGGGCCTGGCGGTTGACCGCGTGGGCGATCGCCTGCCGGACCTTCAGGTCGGCCAGCTTCGGGTTCCCCTTCTGGTTGATCGCCAGGTAGAGGATGTTGAACGCCGGGCGAGTCAGGACATTGAAGCCCTCACCCTTCAGCGGCTCGACGTCGGCCGGGCCGACCAGGTCGTAGCCCTGGATGCCCCCGGAGCGCAGCTCCTGCTTACGGGCGTTCTCGTCCGAGATCGTCCGGAAGATCAGGGTCTTCAGCTTGGCCTTGTCGCCCCAGTAGTCCTCGTTCCGCTCCAGCGTGAGTGACTTGTTGGGGACGTCCCAGGACTTGAACTTGAACGGACCGGTACCGGTCGGGTGCCCGGTCGCGTACGCGGGGTACTTGATGTCGTCCGCGCTACCGCTGACGTTGCTGGCGTCGTAGTCCTGCAGCGCCTTCGGGCTGTGCATGGAGAAGGACGGCAGCATCAGGGCGGCCGGGATCTTGCTGGAGACCCGGGTGAAGGCCAGGTCGACCGTGGTGGGGTCGGTGGCGGTGCAGGACTTGAAGAGGCTCGGCGGGAGCGTGGCGTCCTCATTGGCGGCGAAGCCACCCATGATGTCCTGCCAGTACGCGGTCACGTCCGGGCTCTGCATGAGGCCCTTGGCGTTGAACCAGCGGTTGAAGTTGACACAGACGGCGTCGGCGTTGAAGTCGGTGCCGTCGTGGAACTTCACGCCGGAACGCAGCTTGAACGTCCAGACCGTGCCCGTGGCGTCCGGCGTCCAGGACTCGGCGAGGCCGGGGCTGACCTTGGTGCCGCCCTCCTCCGGGCGGACCAGCGTCTCGAACATCTGACGGGCCACGCGCAGCGACTCACCGTCGCTGGCCATGGTGGGGTCGAGCACCTTCGCGTCTCCGGCGACGCCGAATACAAGGGTGTCGTTGCTACTACCGCTGGAACCTTCGCGGTCGCTCTCGGCACAGCCTGCTACCGCGAGGGCCGCGACCGCTACGGCCGCGATGGCGACCTTCGGCCTGGATGCACGCATGGTGCTTCACCTCGTCCTAGGGGGTACGGACAACGTGGTGACAGGGTCACCGATGGCGGTGACCTTAGCCCCCGTTTGGACCGCCCGGAAACGGCCGGAGAAGCTCTTGGTACCGGATCGTGTCCTTAGCGACCGGCCCTCGTAACGCGGGCCAACGGGCTATTGGGCAAAACGGCCCAATAGCCACTTCCAATCGATATCATTCTGTTACATCAATCGGACGGCCCATCAACACCGGTGTCATACCACCAATCGGCGCGTCTCACGGCGTGGGCGGTGTCGGGCAGGCCGGCAGGCGCGTCAGATCGAAGCCCGCAGCGGGTTCGCCCGGTGCCCGGAAGTCGAGCCGATGGCAGGCCCGCAGCGTCTCCTGCGGCCACCGGCCGTACCCCTCGGAAGCCTCGATGACCAGCGACAACTCCGGCTCGCGGCGGATCTCCCACACATCCACCTCGTGCTCGGCGGCCAGTGCCCGTAACCGATCGTCCGATACCTGATCACCGGCGGCCAGCACCGCCTCGGCGTAGCCACCGGCCCGCTGGTCCAGTTCCTCCGCGGCCGTCACCGCGCCGTCCCGCCTGGCCTCCCGGAACTCCCGCAGTTCCGCCGCGAAGCACCACCAGCCGACCAGCACCCCGATGACCAGCAGGCCGGCCAGCACCGACGGCGTCCAGGGCCGGTTGTCCCGCTCCTGCCGCACCGCGGCCTCCCTCGCGTCGCGTGCAACCGGTGGGGCCGGCCCACCACAGGCCGGCCCCACCCGCGCACTCAGTTGTAGCCGACTGCGGACAATCGGGCGGTGACCGCGTTGGCGTACGTCACGTTGCCGGTGTCCTTGGGATGGAACGACGCGCGGCTGATGCAGACGTTCAGGCCGGCCGTGATCCATCCGACGCAGGTGGCGTAGGTGTCACCCGAGACCATCCGGAAGTCCCCCTCACCCGCCGGGCCGGCCACCACGGAGTTGATGTCGTCGGGCACCAGGATGTTGTGGATGGTGTCGTACTTACGGCAGGTGCCGTGGTCGAGCAGCCCCTCGACCATGTCGGTGAACTGGACGTTACGGCCCGCGGCCCGAGCCTGGTCCACCATCTGCCGCTGGCCGTCGCGCATGTACAGGGCGGACCGGTTGAGCATGCTCATCTCGCCGCTGGTGTACCGGCCGAAGACACACTGGTCCAGGTGGTAGTCGGCGAACAACCGGGGATAGCCGGCCAGCATGATCGTGGCGTTCGGCGCCTTGGCCGCGATCGCGTCGATCAGCTGCCGCACCTGGAGGTGTGAGTTGTCGATCCGCTGACGCACCAGCGACTCGTAGCTCGGGTTGTCGCAGGCTTCCATCGCGCAGTCGGTCATCGTGTCGGGGAACCCGGCGTCGTTGCCGCCCGCCGAGAGCAGCACCAGGGTGGTGTTGGCGTCCAACGCCCCCGACTCGATCTGCGACATCTCCCGGAACTGTCCTTCGGCCCGCCGGTGATAAGTGCCGATGGACGACGGTGGACTCTGCCAATAGGTCGGCGTAGCAGTGTCACGCATCTTCTCCGCCGTGGCCCCCGAACAGCTGACGAACTGGAAGTCGACGTTGGGGTCGTGCGCCGCCACCCGATCCTTGATCGAACTGGACGAGCCGGGCAGCCGGGTCAGCATCTGCCACGACCGGTCGGTGCGCCGGCACGCGTTCCAGGCGTGGTTGCCGTAGTTGTTGTCGGTCTCGCGGTAGTAGCCGCCGGCGCCCTCGCCCGAGCCGTACGAGTCACCCATGGCCACCACGAAGTGCCGGGGCTTGGCGGTGAGCGGCACGAACGCCACCGCGTCCCAGGCCACGTCCTCCACGCCCTTGCCGTCCTCGCTGATATTGGTCAGCTCGACGTACTGCGCGGCCTGGTTGGAGAACTGGTAGGTGCCCAGCTTCACCCAGCGGTGTTGCAGGGTCCGGGTCGGGATGTACCGGGTCTTCATCCCCTGCCCGGTGTTGATGGTGTACTTCGCCTGCTGGGTGTGCGCCCCGTGATCCGGCAGGTGCACCATCACGGTGGCCCAGCCGTTCAACCGGTTGGTCGGCGTCCAGCGCCCGGTCACCTTCTGTGGGGAGGTCTCGGACGCCTGGCTGTGCGCGAACCAGAAGTGGCCGCCGAAGCCGCCCCCGATCTGGTGGGTGTCCACCTTGCCGGGATAGATGGTCGTCCCGTTCGGCCCTGGTCGCCCCTCGTAGGTGAAGGAGAACTTCCCGACTCGCGTGTGGTTCCGAGTGCAGCCCTGCGGGCCGAGTGGGCTGGCGCTGTCGATGTCGTCGATGACCAGTGCGTTGTCCGGCAGGCCGGCCCGGCCGCACTGCGAGTCGTAGATGGCGGTGGCGTACGGGCGTGGCTCGACGCTGGTGTACCGCCGGGTCTCCAGGCCACAGTTGATCGCGCAGTCCGTCCAGGTCACCGGCCCGTTCCACCAGCACTTCAGGTCGTCGCGGGTGCACGGGCCCGGCTTCTCCGCCGGGTAGTCACCCGGCACCTTCGAGACGGCCGGGTCGCAGGCGTTCCGGGCGGGCACGCAGAAGGTGAACCGGGTCGGCTGCGCCACCAGCTTGTTGCGCTCCAACGCGGTCGAGTACGTCGGCGAGTAGTTGCCCGTCGAGTAGTTGTAGCGGCGCAGCGAGGTGTAGGCGAAGCCCATCACCCGCTCCGGGTACGACCAGTGGTTGGGGTGCTTGGCGTTGTCGTACCCGATGTCGTCGTCGATCGGCGGCGAGGCGTCCGGCACGTCGAGCGGTGCGGTGAGGAACATCTGCCGGTCCGGCGGATAGTTCGGGTTGCTCGGGTTGTTGGCCCAGCCCACGCCCCAGGGCTGCGACCCGGACTGGGGGTAGAAGCCCGTGTTGTACGCCCAGATGGCGAACCACCAGTTCTCGATGTACTGCGGGTCACCGTTGTTGGCGATCAGGCCGGCGTCGCGCGTGGTGTTCCACTTGTCCTGGAGGATGCGCAGTCCGGCCGCGGCGTTGGTGGCGTAGTCCAATGCCACCGCCCGCTGCTTGGTGTAGTCCCACTGGACGCCGGTGATCCACTGGTCGGTGTCGGTCCGCTTCATCCCGGTGGTCACCTGGCCGACGCCGTAACCGCAGTCGGTGTGCGCCCAGTTGATCTTCGTGACGTCCGGGTTCATCAGGTCCAGGCCGTAGAAGCCGAGGCTGGTCAGCGGGTTGCCGGCGAGCCCGTCCACGGCGTGCCAGCTGGCCTGGAGCAGGTTCGACTCCTGAGCCAGGATGCCGAGGAAGACCTGGGCCGGCACGAAGCCGCCGCCCGACAGGGGCAGCGACGGAAACATCCCCTGCGGCGAGTACGCCGGCAATCCGTTGTTGGACCAGTTGGCCGGGCGCTGGAAGGTCAACTGGCCGCGTACCGCGAGGTTGGCGGCCCACTCCATCTGCTCCCGGCTGGGCTGGTAGACCTGGATGTTCTCGTCGTTGCGGGGCACCGCGCAGGACCGGTCCGGGTCCCAGGGCACCGTCGCCGGATCCGGATCGGCGGCCAAGCTCCGGGCGGCCGTGCCGTCACCGGAACCGCCGGCCGCGACGGCCCGCTCCCGGCCCGCCCGGGTCAACGTCGGTGCCACGCTGAATGCCATATCCGACCCGTCGGCGAGTTGGGCCGAGATCGCCACCCGGTCCGGCCGGCCGTCACCGGCGCCACCACCCGGCCCGGCCGCCTCGGTGCCGGTACGCACGCGCGTGACCACCAGGTCGCCGGTACGCGACACGTCGCTGTCCGGCAGCGCGTCGACGGCCCGCCACCGGGCCGGCAGCGACCGGCCGGCGAGCCGGGCACCGCTGCGACCGCCCACCACGAAGACCTGACCGTCCGCACCTGGCCGCAGCTTGACCGTGCCGAGCGGCGCCGAGGCCACCGTTGTCAGCTCACCTCCCGCGTAACGGACCAGGTCAGTGGTGTCGGCCCGAGCCACCTGGAACGCAACGTCGCCGGCCCCGTCGGGCAGCAGCCGGAAGGGCGTCCCGGCGGTACGGGCCCGGGTGGTCGTCCGGCCCCGCCGGTCGACGCTGACCAGTTCGTCGCCCTTGGCGGCGACAATCGTCTCCCCCACCGGAATGGCGGAGGTGACCTGGCCGGGCGTGATCAACTGCCGGCCGCCGCCGACCCGACGGGTGTCCACCGTGGTCAGCACCGTCCGCGCGGTGCTACCCGCCTCCGGAGTGGCGGGCAGCTCCAGCCGGGTCAGCACCGCGCTCTCCCCGTTGCCGCAGCCCGGATTGTGGTACGCGAGCGAGTAGCGCTCGGGCAGCTTGCTGACCCGGCCCGTCTCAAGGTCCACCACGGCCGCGAACGCGCCCGCGTTGGACAGCGTCTCGCGGTTGGTGAACTGCCTGGGCGCATAGACCGCCACCGCTGCGCGGCCCGACCCGGTGACGCACGCCTGGCCCACCCACTGATCCGTGGCCACGCCCGGCTCCGCCAGCGTCGCCACGGTCCGCCACTGGTACGCCGCGTTGGCGTCCGCCACCAGAATGTGCAACCCGGTCTCGTCGGCGGAGGTGGTCATCACGCGGTCGGCCGAGCGCCGCCAGGACCTGCCGAGCCGGCGATCAGGGTCCAGTACCCGGTCCGGTGCGAGTGGCGCCGCCTGCGGCGGCCGGGGCGGACCGGGATCAGGGTCCGGAGTGGACGGCGCGGCGGACGCCGCCGTGCCGGACGGAGCCAGCGGGACCAGCACCGCCAATGCCAGCAACGAGACAAGGGAACGACGCACGGCGACCTCCGTGAATCAGGAATTTGGCGTCCAGATTCACGGCCGGCATCACCAGCGCATCATCGTCGACCCACCGCCCGCCGCGGCGGCGGGTTCGTCACACGGCCCGGCGTCCCTCGAAGGCCCGGCCCAGGGTGATCTCGTCGGCGTACTCCAGGTCTCCGCCGACCGGTAGCCCGCTGGCCAGCCGGGTCACGGCGATCCCCATCGGCTTGACCATCAGCGCGAGGTAGGTGGCGGTCGCCTCGCCCTCGGTGTTCGGATCGGTGGCCAGGATCAGCTCGCGGATCGCACCGCCGCCGAGCCGGGCCATCAACTCCCGGATCCGCAGATTGTCCGGCCCGATGCCCTCCAGCGGATTGATCGCCCCGCCGAGCACGTGGTAGCGCCCGCGGAACTCACCGGTCCGCTCGATCGCGACCACGTCCTTCGGCTCCTCGACCACGCAGATCACCTCGTCGGTGCGGCGCGGGTCGCGGCAGATCCGGCACTGGTCGGACTCGGCGACATTGTAGCAGCTGGTGCAGAACCGCACCAGCTCCTTGACCTTGCGCAGCGCGCCGGCCAGCCGGTTGACGTCGGCCGGGTCGGCGGACAGGACGTGGAAGGCGAT
Organism: Micromonospora sp. NPDC051296; assembly: GCF_040682255.1. NCBI lineage: Bacteria > Bacillati > Actinomycetota > Actinomycetes > Micromonosporales > Micromonosporaceae > Micromonospora > Micromonospora sp. NPDC051296. The sequence continues at coordinate 14,088 of NZ_JBFBAO010000031.1, forward strand.
CCGCTGGGCACTCTTCGGACCGACGCCCGGCAGCCGGCCCAGCTCGTCGATCAGATCCTGGATGGCACCCTCGTACATCTGCGGGCTCAGAACCCGGGCAGGCCGAGGCCGCCCATCCCGCCCGCGACCGGGCCCATCTTCTGCTCGGTCAGCTCCTGGGCCGCCTGGGTGGCGTTGTGCAGCGCGGCAACGACCAGGTCCTCCAGGGTCTCCACGTCGTCCGGGTCGACCACCTTCGGGTCGATCTTGATGCTCTTGACCTCGCCGGCGCCGGAGACGGTCGCCGTGACCAGTCCACCACCGGCGGTGCCGGTCACCTCGGCCTCGGCCAGTTCGGCCTGCGCCTTGGCGATCTGCTGCTGCATCTTCTGCGCCTGCTTCAGCATCTGCTGCATGTTCGGCTGTCCACCAGGCCGCACGATGGCTCCCTCGACTCGTCTACTTGGCCGCCGCCCAGCCTAGCTGTCCCCACCGACCCCATCCCGCGCGCACGCACCTCGCCCACGGCGGCCGACCCAGGGACTAGCGGGTGTCGACTTCGCTGATCTTCTCGGTGGCGGCGAATGCCTCGAGGAGCAGGCGTACGGCCTGTTCCTCGCTCGACTCGCGGGCGGTCTTCTCGTCGATGATCTCGTCCAGTGGCTCGTCGCCCGGGTCGAAGCCCTCGTAGGCCGCGGTGGCCGCTGGCTGGGCACCGCCGGACCCTCCCGCCCCGCCCCGCACCGGGCCGTCGAAATCCGGGTCGTACGGCGGCTCGCCGGCAAACTCGGCGTCCGCGGTCTGCCGGGTCGCCGGGGCGGTACGCGTGCCCCGCCCGGCCGCCGCCGCGCGAGCCGCCGCGATCGCGCTGCTCACCCGCGCGCCACCGGTGCTGCCGTTGCCATTGGTCGCCGGCACCTGTCGCGGCGGAACGGACGACTTCGGTCCGGCCCCTGCCGCAGAGTGTGAGCCGCCCGGAGCGCCGGCCTGAGCCGCCGGGCCGCCCGGAACTCCGGGCTGAGCCGCCGGGGCATCCGAAGCGCCGGACTGACCTGCCCGGCCGCCCGGAGCACCCGCGTGACCCGCCGGGGCACCCGGAGCCGGTGTGGCGTCGGGCGGTGCGGGCCGGCCGCCAGGGCGGGCTGCCTCCGGCCAGTCGTCCGCCGAATCGCGGTTCCCAGCTGCGGTGGTCGAGGCGGAGCCACCCGGGCGGGCCGGTTCCGGCCAGCCTTCGTCGTCCTCGCCGGTGGCGGACGCCGAGCTGCCGGACCGCCCTGCGGTGGGTCCGTCCCCGGACCGGCCGCTACCGGAGAGGTCACCACCGGACCCGGCCAGGCTCGAAGAGTCACCATCAGGCCGACCCGCACCGGAAGCGGTACCGGTCCCGGCGGCGGCACGGGCGGACGGGCCGGCTGGGGCAGCGCCCCGAGCCGGGGCGGGCGACGGCCCGCCCCGCTCGCCGGCCACCTCGCACCGGATCTGCCAGCGCTCGCCCAACTCCTCGTAGATGGAGTCGATCAGCAGGTCGGGTTCGTTCGAGAGAGCCTGTGCATGGAATGGGTAACGGAAGCTCAGCACGAGGGTCTGGCCGTCGACCTCGCGCACCGTGGCCTCGCGCGCCCAGGCAGCGACCTTCTTGCTCTTGCGGCCGACCTTGCCGACCACCTCGGGCCAGATCCGGCGCACCGCAGCCGCATCGAGCACGCCGGGTTTCGCCGAGCCCGGCCTGGGCGGCTCGGGAGTGGCCGGATCGGGCATGACGGCCGACGCGGGTACCGGCCGACGGGAGGTGTCTGCCCCGGTTGAGCCGCCGGCCGGCGTACCGGTCGTTCCCTGGTCACCACCGTTCGCGGCAGCCGCTCCCCGGGCACCGGTGTTACCGCCGGCGGCTCCTCGGGCACCGGCACCAGCAGCGGCGGCGCGTGCGGCGGCCACCCCGGGCTGGGCACCGGGCGCCGCCGGCTCGCCGGCGGTCCCGGCCTGGGTCGCGGCGGCAGCCGCGGGCGCGGCGGGAGGCTGGGTGCGTACCGTGGCGGGGGCGGGAGCTGGTGCGGAGTCGGCGGCGGCCAGCGGCACCTCGGTGCCGGCGAGGGTGAGCCGGCGCTCCATGCGTTCGAGGCGCTGGAGCAGACCGCCGGTGGAGTCGTCGACGCCGGGCAGCAGCATCCGGGCGCAGATCAGCTCCAGCAGCAGCCGGGGCGCGGTGGTGCCGCGCATTTCCACCAGGCCGTCGTGCACGATGTCGGCGCAGCGGGACAGGGTGCCCGGACCGAGTCGCTGGGCCTGGGCAGCCATCCGCTCGATCTGGTCGTCCGGCCCGTCGATCAGGCCCTTGGTGGCGGCGTCCGGCACCTGCTGGAGCACGATCAGGTCGCGCAGGCGTTCCAGCAGGTCGGAGGCGAACCGTCGGGGGTCGTGCCCGGCCTCGGCGACCCGGTCGACGGTGGCGTACGCGGCGACGCCGTCCCCGGCGGCGAGCGCGTCACACATCTCGTCGATCAACGCCGAGTCGGTGACGCCGAGCAGCGCGGCGGCTCGGGCGTAGCTGACGCCGTCGGGGCCGGCACCGGCGATGAGCTGGTCGAGCACGGAGAGGCTGTCCCGGGCGCTGCCGCCACCGGCGCGCACCACCAGGGGAAAGACCGCCGGCTCGACCTGCACGCCCTCGGCCTGGGTGAGCTGCTCAAGATAGGGCCGGAGCACCTTCGGCGGGATCAGCCGGAACGGGTAGTGGTGGGTCCGCGACTTGATCGTGCCGAGGACCTTCTCCGGCTCGGTGGTGGCGAAGATGAACTTGACGTACTCCGGGGGCTCCTCGACCAGCTTGAGCAGGGCGTTGAAGCCGGCCGACGAGACCATGTGCGCCTCGTCGATGACATAGATCTTGAACCGGCTGTTGGCCGGGGCGAAGAACGCCTTCTCCCGCAGCTCACGGGCGTCGTCCACGCCGCCGTGGCTGGCCGCGTCGATCTCGATGACGTCGATCGAGCCGGCCCCGTCGCTGGTCAGCGAGCGGCAGGAGGCGCAGGTGCCACAGGGCTCCGGGGTGGGGCCATGCTCACAGTTGAGCGACCGGGCCAGGATGCGGGCGCTGGACGTCTTGCCGCAGCCGCGCGGCCCGGAGAAGAGGTACGCGTGGTTGAGCCGCCCGCTGCGCAACGCCTGCGACAACGGCTCGGTGACGTGCTCCTGCCCGATAACCTCGGCGAAGGTACGCGGCCGGTACTTGCGGTAGAGCGCCAGTGCCACGGCGTCCCGCCTCCTCTCGACCGCGCCATTCTCCGCCGCCACGCCCCGCCTGACCACCCACCCCGCTGGTGGAGGTGCAAGGAAGGGCACCTTCTTAACGCCTCCGGTAGAGGAAGGGTCCCTTGTTAACACCCGAGCCTGGCGGGTGGGCGGGGGCGCGACGGGCGCCGGAGACAGAAAGGCCCCCCGTGCACCCGGCAGAGCTCGCTTATCCTTGCTGCCTTCCGGCCCTGGGGAGGTTCACGAGATACCGCCGCACGGGAGGTAGCCCCAGCCTACCCGACCCGCCGTCGATCTTCAGGGGGTGGTGGGGTGGGCGGTCTGGCGGAGACCTGTATCCTGATCGGCGGAGGATTCGCCTAGAGGCCTAGGGCGCACGCTTGGAAAGCGTGTTGGGTTCACACCCTCACGAGTTCGAATCTCGTATCCTCCGCACCCGCCCACTATCGGGCAGACGTGAGGCCCCGATCGATCGGATCGGGGCCTTTGTCGTGTTCAGCCCGCGCGTGCTCCCGTAGTAAACGGAGAGCCGTCACCGGGCACGCGCCCAGGACACGAAGCGGTCGAACGACGCGACCGGGGACGGGTGGTCTCCGAGTTCGGCGGCGGCCTCCGCATGCAGCGTCGCCAGGTGGACCAGCAGGGCTGCCCGGTTCTCCCGGTAGTCGCCGAGGAGCCGTAGTTTCGCGGTGCTGCACGGCCACGCGATACCGCAGTCCCGGCAGCGCCACGTCGGCCGGGACGGCTGGTGCGCCTGGCGTCGCCGGATCACGCGCCGGCTGCCCTGGATGAGCGCCGACCCGAGGCTGCACTGCGCTCGCCCGACCAGGCCGATTCCGGACGCGGGCGCGTCGGGGTGATCGCAGCGGCACGCGGCCCGGCAGCGCGCGGCGCGGCGGCGGGTGGGCGGATCAGGCCGGCGGGCATCAGGTACAGCTCGCGGCGGTCGACCGCGTCGCCCCGGGCGTCGAGCTGGTAGCACTCGATCCACGTCCACCCGTGGTAGGTGATCCGGTCGGTGCGGTGGCGGATGACCCGGATGGTGATCGGGCGGACGAACTGCGGGGACGCCTGGCGGGTCAGCAGGAACACGTCACCCGGGGCAATGGCCCGCTCTGGCGGGTCACTCGCGGGCCGGTCCGGCACAGGTCGCCCCAATCCGTTAAGTGGTGGATGGGGGCCGCCACGGATGCTCGCCCGGCGGCGGCCCCCAGACGTACGCGACCGCCGGGTCAGGGGGATTGACCTCCACCGGCCGCGCCGTCGATACCCCAATTTGGCGCAGGTGACGGGACAACTACATGGCGTAGCGATATGGTCGCCAGATATTCGAGACGTCCGATGGGAGGGGCCATGAACGACGCGCTCCGGGTGGCGCTCCGGGACACCGGGCTCACGATCGAGTCGCTCGCGGATCGGGTGGGTGTCGACCCGAAGACCGTCAGTCGGTGGCTGCTTGAGGATCGGATCCCGCACGCCCGGCACCGCCTGACGGCGGCAGATGCCCTCCGCAAGGATGTCTCGGACATTTGGCCGGACATTTCGCGGCGTCGCGCGCTGGTCTGGTTCCGCCCATGGCAGGAGATCGAGCGCGAGGCCACGACGCTCCGCTCCTTCGAATCGCTCGTAGTACCGGGCCTGCTTCAGACCGAGGCGTACGCCCGCGCCGTCCTCGCGGGCGGCGGCCTGATCCCACGGAACGACGTGGAGCGGCTGCTCGCCCACCGCCTGTCCCGCCAGCAGATCCTGAGCCGGGAAGACCCGCCGCTGTTCACCGCCGTGCTGGACGAGGCGGTGCTGCGCCGCCCGGTCGGCGGCCCGGCCACCATGCGCGCCCAGTTGCTGGCGCTCGCCGAGGCGAGCGCCGAGCCCCACATCCGGGTGCACGTGGTGCCGTCCACAGTGGGCGAATACGCTGGCATCAACGGCCCGTTCGTGCTGGCCACCGCGGCGGATCACCGCATCGCCGGCTACCTGGACAACCAGCTTCAGGGGCAGGTGGTTAGCGAGCAGGCCGACATCGCGGCGATACTGGCCGCGTGGGAGAACGTGCGCGGCGAGACGCTCTCCCACTGGCAGTCGGTCGACCTGATCAGGGAGGTGGCGGAGTCATGGAACTGACCGGTGCAATAACGCCAACCGGCGCCCGGTGGCGCAAGAGCAGCCGCAGCAGCGGCAACGGCGGCAACTGCGTCGAGGTCGCCGACAACGTGCCCGGCGTGGTCGGCGTACGCGACTCGAAGGACCCGACCGGCCCAGCGCTGGCCTTTGCCCCGGCAGCCTGGCGCGCCTTCATCACCGAAGTCGGCAAGCCCTGACCGCCGTCGTACACATGTTCTATCCACAGGCTGTGGACGCGGGGTGAGTTACCAGCTCAGCGCGGTCGTCGCGGACGCCGAACTGCTGCGCGAGGAAACCCGCGAGCTGGACCATGCCGTCCTCGGCGGGTTGCGCCAGGACTTCGCCCTGCTGCCGGTGACCCCGCAGCTGGTGCAGGAGCTGACCGGCACGCCGCCGGACTACACGATCGACGAACCCGGCCCGGAGTCCCCGTTCGAACTGATCCTCTCCCCCGCGCTGACCGAGGTGCTGGCCCACTGGTCACGGCACGGCCCGCTGGCGTACGTCGAGGCGGAGTTCGCCGGCGGGGCCGGGCACCAGGCGGCGGCGGTCTGGTTGGGCGGCACCCTGACCTGGGGGCCACGCTTCGACACGGCGCTCGACGGCCCGCGCCCTGACTGGCCGATCAATGCCGCGCTGATCGAGCTGGGCGTGGAGCCGGGCCGGTGGATCGACCCGTTCGCCGAACTGGGCCTGCATGTCGAGCGCAGCACCGAAGGCTGGCTGGCGCACGGGCGGCGCGGGCTGAGCGCCGACTACTGGGACGAATTGGCCGACGAATGGGAGGCTCGGCAATAACCTCTCCGCTCCCGTCCCGTTGGGGACTGGGGGATTTCCAATGAAACTGCGTCAATTCGGCTTCATCGCCACGCTCATTCTGGCTGCCTCGATCTCGGGCAGCGGACCCGTACCACCGGGCACCTTCGCCGTGCCCGAACCCGTCGCGTCGGTCACCGTGGTCGACCTCGACGGGTTGGCCGACGTAGACTTCGGCGCCACCGAGAGCGAGCTGACCCGGCGCGGCATACTCCGCACCGACGTCGACGCCTGCGGCCCGACGCTGGCCGGGCACGACATGGTCAGCCCGATCTTCATCGACAACCGGCTGGTGCTGCTCTGGGCCGGCGACCCGGTCAGCACCCCGGAAGGGATCACCGCCGGGACGCCGATCGCCGAGGTCCGGGCCACCTATCCAACAGTGCGCCAGCTTCGAGCTCCACAGGGGACGCACCGCTTCGACGGCCTGCTCGCCCGCGACGGCGACCGCGCGTACCTGTTCCTGCACGACGGGCGCACGGTCCGCAAAATCATCGCCGGGTACGCCGACTGGGCGCACCGCCTCTTCGTCGAGGGCCACGGCCCCTGTTGACCTGCTCAGAAGAGCGGGCCGCCGCTCTGCGGGCCGGCGATGCGCAGGCCGTACCGCTTTGGCCAGACCCGGTCGGTACGCAGCGACAGGCCGCTCCACGAGCCGGACTGTGGGACGAGCCCGCCGGAAGCACCGTGGAACCGGGACAACGTCCCGGACGGGTGGCCGGCCTGATCTCCGGACACCTCCTCGCCGGTCGACCCCACGACGGCGTCCAGCGGACCGGTGCCGTTGAGGTTGAGCAGCGCCACCGAGGCACCGAACTTGTCGCCGCGCTCTGCGCCGCCCGGTACGACCGAGTGGTTCTGGTCGAAGCCCTGGGCACCACTGCCGGTCAGCCCCGAGGAGGAACCCTTGAGCAGGGTGATCATGCCTGCCTCGGCCTTCGTACCGATCGCCTCGCCGGGCGCGCCCACCAGCACGTCGGCCCGGCCGTCGCCGGTCACGTCACCCACCGCGAGCGTCGCACCGAACCGGTCCTCCTGCTCGGGGGTACCCGGCACGCCGGCCGTGCGCTGCGTGATGATCTTCACGGCGCTGCCGGACAGGCCACCGGTCCGGCCGGTGAAGACCGCGATCAGGCCACCGTAGATGTGCGGGGTCTGGGCGCTGGGCGCGCCCGCGATCACCTCACCGAGCCCGTCGCCGTTCACGTCGCCTATCGCGAGCGCCTCACCGAGGTACCAGGCGATCGTGTCGCGGTGGCCGGTCGCCTTCTTCACCGCCGCGCCGGTTACCGAGGTTGCGCCGCTCAGTTTCACGCCGCTCGCCGAACCCCACATCAGGGTCACCATGCCACTGCCGGTCCAGCTCTGGCCGTCGTTCTCGTGGGGAGCACCGATGACCAGGTCCGCGTACTTGTTGTTGTTGACCTTTCCGATCGCGAGCGCCCAGCCGAAGTGGTCGCGGCGCTCTGCGGCGCCGGGCACTGCGGCCTGGTTCTGGTGCAGCTGCTGGGCGCCGGTGACCTTCAGGCCACCGACCCCGCCGTAAAGGACGGTGACCGCGCCGGCCTCCGCGATCTTTCCAATCGATTCGCCGTACGCCCCGATCGCCAGATCGTCGCGGCCGTCGCCGTTGATGTCGCCGGTCGCCAGCGCCGAGCCGAACCTGTCTAGGTCCTCCGCCTCACCGGGTACCCCCGGCGTGCTCTGGTTGAAGTGCTGCGCCGAGTCGACCACCAGGCCGGTACGGCTGCCCGGGATGACCCAGACGCCGCCGGCATGGGCCTTGTTACGCGGGTCGACCTCGTCCGAGTCACCGATTGCCAGGTCGTCGTAGCCGTCCCCGTTGAAGTCGCCGGCCACGAGCGCCATGCCGAAGCAGCTGCAGCCGCCGTCGGGGGATAGGACACCCGAGAAGTAGTCGACGTGCGGCGCGGACGAGTAGCGCACGACAACGACACCGGTCGGGTGGCGCGACGGGTCGAAGTAGGAGGGATCGCCGTTGGCGGCGATGTCGTCGACGCCGTCCCCGTCGAAGTCCGATCGGGTCGGCCCGGTTCCCTTCACCGGGGTGACCGCCTCCGCCACCCGGTGATACTGCAGGACAACGCCCTCGCGGGTGATGGTCCGGAACTCGTCCGCCGCCTTGGCGGGGGCACTGACCGCCAGGCTGGCCAACACCGCCAGCACGGACACCCCGGCCACTCTCCGTCGCATCAGAAACCCCCGCTTCCCCTAGACGTTCCAACATCATCAGGGCGGCGTAGACCGATAACTATGCCCGGCCGGACAGACCTGCCAACCTGGACGGTCGGTGCTGGGACCTGCCCGCCTCACCAGCTGACCGGCAGCTCCCAGGGGCCGAGGATCGCGTGCCCCTGCTTCCACCGCACCTCGTCCGGGGCCACCGCCAACCGCAACCCCGGCAGCTCCTGTAGCAGCAGCGCCAGCGCGACCCGGACCTCCAGGGCGCCCAGGTGCGCGCCGATGCAGTAGTGCGGGCCGTAACCGAAGGAGAGGTGCGGGTTCGGGTCCCGCCCGAAGTCCATCCGCTCCGGGTTGGTGAAGACCCGCGGGTCCCGATTCGCGCCGTCATGCGACGGGATCACGATGTCGCCCTCGGCCAGCCGCGCGCCGCTGGGCAACGTAACGTCCGCCATCACCCGCCGGGGCATCTCGTCGCCGTTGGAGGTCGAGTGCAGCCGCTCCAGTTCGGCGACCGCCCCGTCCACCTGCTCCGGGTGCTTCAGCAGGTGGTCCCACGCGGAGTCGTGCCCGGCGTACGGGCGGGTGCGCAGCAGGTACACGAAGGTCGAGATGGAGCTGGCCGTGGTCTCCCATCCACCGACGATCAGCGAGAGGGGCAGTTTCACCTGGACGTCCACCGGCTGGTCCGCCGCCGCCGTGGCGATCCGGGTCATCAGGTCACCGGTTGGGCAGCCCCGCCGCTGGTCCAACTGCTGCCACAGGTAGCCGCCCATCTCCTCGGCTGACCGGGCGGCCTCGGCCCGGCTGAGGTCGCCCGAGCCCATGAACATGTCGCCCCAGCGGCGGAACTGTGCCCGGTCCGGCTCCGGCAGGCCGAGCAGGTCGGAAATCACGTTCAGGGCGAACGGTACGGCGAAGTCGCCGACCAGGTCAGCCCGCCCGCCCTTGGCAACCAGCACGGCGAGCTGCGCCTCGGCGGCCGCCTGCACCGTGTCGCGCAGCCCGGACACGGCGGGCTTGGTGAAGTTGTCCTTCACCGTGCCCCGGACGGCGGCGTGCTCTGCGCCGTCCATTCCGAGCATCGTCCCGGACACGTCGACCTGGTCGGCGTGGGCGGCGGCGGCCCGGGAGAACAGGTCCTGCCGGCGGAGCACCTCCCGGACGTCGTCGTACCGGCAGATCAGCAGCGCCGGCAGCCACTCCCCACCGACTTGCCGGATCACCGGCACGATGCCGGACTCTGAGGCGGCGAACCGTGCGTAGTAGGGGTGTTTGTCCGGGCCGGGCGTCCGGTCAACGCCGTCGGCATCGACGTGGAAAGGGTGCGGCACGGGATTAGCGTCGACGGGAATCATGAGGAAACCATCGCACGGGAAGCGCAACGAAGGCAATCAATCACTCACGGTAACGCTCGGCCGATAGGCGGGACGCCCACTGAGTCCAGGGTCAGTAGTGCAGACCGCCGGTCTGGGGGGTGGCAAGGCGACGGCCGTACCACTTGGGCCAGACGAAGTCGGTGCGCAGGCTCTGGCCACTCCACGAGATGGACTGCGGGACCAGCCCACCGGAACCACCATGGAACAGGGCGACCGACCCGGATCCGAGCCCGACCTGGTCGCCGGCCACCTCCTCGCCGGGCGAGGCCACGACCGCGTCCAGCGGGCCGGTGCCGTTGAGGTTGAGGATCGCCACCGAGCCACCGAACCAGTCGCCACGTTCGGCCCCGCCCGGAACCACCGGGTGATCCTGGTCGAACCCCTGGGCCCCGCTGCCGGTCAGCCCGGCGGCAGAGCCCTTCAGCAGGGCGATCGTGCCCGCCTCGGCCTTCGTACCGATCGCCTCGCCGGGCGCGCCCACCAGCACGTCGGCCCGGCCGTCGCCGGTCACGTCGCCGACCGCGAGCGTCGCACCGAACAGATCACCGGCCTCCGGTGACCCAGGAACCCCGGCCGTACGCTGGCTGAAGAGCTTCACGGCACTGCTGGACAGGCCGCCGGTCCGGCCGGTGAAGACCGCGACCATGCCCTCGTTGCCCTTCGGGCTCTGCGCGAACGGCGCGCCAGCAATGACCTCGCCCAGCCCGTCGCCGTTCACGTCGCCGACCGCGAGCGCCATGCCCAACTGCCAGACATAGCTGTCGCTACGCCCGGTCGCCTTGCGCAGCGCTGCCCCGGTGACCGAGGTGGCCCCGCTGAGCTTCACCCCGCTCGCCGAGCCCCACATCAGCGTGATCATGCCGCTGCCGGTCGACGAGCTGCTCTCGTTCTCCTGTGGTGCGCCGATGATGAGGTCGGCGTACTTGTTGTTGTTGACCTTCCCGATGGCGAGGGTCCACCCGAAGTGGTCGAGGCGTTCCGCCGCGCCGGGCACCGCGGCCTGGTTCTGGTGCAGCTGCTGCGCGCCGGTGGCGGTCAGGCCGCCGGTGCCGCCGTACAGGACCGTGACCGCGCCAGCCTCTCTGATGGTCCCGATCGCCTCGCCGTACGCCCCGATCGCCAGGTCGTCCCGCCCGTCGCCGTTGATGTCACCGGCCGCCAGCGCCGACCCGAACCAGTCCTCCTTCTCCGAGGCACCTGGTACGCCCGGCGTGCTCTGGTTGAAGTGCTTCGCCGAGCCGACCATCAGGCCGGTGCGGCTGCCGGGGATCACCCACACCCCACCGGCGTGGACCTTCGCGCTCGGGTCGAACTCACTCAGGTCACCGATTGCCAGGTCGTCGTAGCCGTCGCCGTTGAAGTCACCGGCGGCGAGGGCTTCCCCGAAGCTGCCGCCTCCGCCAACCGGTGAGACGGCGGTCGCGTAGTAGTCGACCTGCGGTGCCGACGAGTAACGCACCACCACCAGGCCCATCGGTGACTGCGGAAATCTCTGCTCGAAGGGATCGGCGGCGGACGCGATGTCGTCGACGCCGTCACCGTCGAAGTCGGACCGGGTGGCACCGGTTCCCGTCACCGGAGTGACCGCCTTCGACACCCGGTGGTATTGAAGGACAACACCATCCCGGGTGACCGTCCGGAACTCGTCCGCCGCCCGCGCGGGCGTGCTCACCGCCATGCCGGCCACAACCGCCAGCACGGACACCCCGGCAACTCTCCGTCGCACCGCAATCCCCGTCTTCCCGTTTCCCGCAGCCGCGTCAGATCTGCGGCAGCATCAATCGATAGTGGTGGCTGGTCGTCAGTCAGCGGAGCGGGCCGGCGATGAACAGGCCGTACCGCTGTGGCCAGACCCGGTGGGTACGCAGCGACAGGCCGCTTCACGAACCGACACCCCGGCGACGCTCCGTCGCATCAGAAACCCTCGCTTGTCGGTAGCGGCTCCCACAGCCAGGTCACCACCACGGGCCGCTGCTCTGCGCGCCGGCGATCCGGGCACCATAGTTCGTGAGCTGGACGCGGTCGGTGTTCAAGGAGCGTCCGCTCCACGAGCTGGACAGCGGGACCAGCCCACCGGAAGCACCGTGGAACCGGGACAACGTGCCGGAGCCGTACCCGACGAGGTCGCCCGCGACCTCTTCCCCGGGCGACGACACGATCGCGTCCAGCGGGCCGGTGCCGTTGAGGTTGAGCAGCGCCGCCGAGGCACCGAACTTGTCGCCCTTCTCCGCGGTGCCCGGCACGACCGAGTGGTTCTGGTCGAAACCTTGGGCACCGCTGCCGGTCAGCCCGGACGAGGAGCCCTTGAGTAGGGCGATCATGCCCGCCTCGGCCTTCGTGCCGATAGCCTCGGTGTACGCACCGACCAGCACGTCCGCCCGGCCGTCGCCGGTCACGTCACCCACCGCGAGCGTCGCGCCGAACCGGTCCTGGTCCTCCGGCGAGCCCGGCACGCCGGCCGTACGCTGGGTAATGATCTTTACGGCGCTGCCGGACAGGCCACCGGTCCGACCGGTGAAGACCGCGATCAGGCCACCGTCGAGGTGTGGGGTCTGGGCGTTCGGGGCCCCGGCGATCACCTCGCCCAGCCCGTCGCCGTTCACGTCACCGATCGCCAGCGACATGCCCAGGTACCAGGCGATCGTGTCGCTGCGTCCGGTCGCCTTGTAAACCCCCGCACCCGTGACCGAGGTGGCACCGCTGAGCTTCACCCCACTCGCCGAACCCCACATCAACGTCACCATGCCAGTGCCGTTCCAGATTGACTGGCCGTCGTTCTCATGCGGAGCACCGATGACCAGATCGGCGTACTTGTTGTTGTTGACCTTCCCGATGGCGAGGGCCATCCCGAAGTGGTCCCGGCGCTCCGCCGAGCCGGGCACCGCGGCCTGGTTCTGGTGCAGTTGCTGGGCGCCGGTCCCGGTCAGGCCGCCGCTGCCGCCATAGAGGACGGTGACCGCGCCGGCCTCCGCCACGCTGCCGATCGACTCCTTGAACGCACCGATCGCCAGGTCGTCGCGCCCGTCGCCGTTGATGTCACCGGCCGCGAGCGACGCGCCGAATGCGTCGTAGTTCTCCGACTCCCCGGGGATGCCCGGCGAACTCTGGTTGAAATGCTTGGTCGAGTCGACCACCAGGCCGGTACGGCTGCCCGGAATGATCCAGACACCACCACCGTAGGCCTTGTTCTTGGTGTCGACCTCGTCCGCGTCGCCGATCGCCAGGTCGTCGTAGCCATCGCCGTTGAAGTCACCCGCGACCAACGCGATGCCGAAGCTGGAGCGGCCGTTTGGCATCAACGAACCCATGAGGTAGTCGACCTGCGGCGCGGAGGAGTAGCGCACCACGACCATGCCGCTCGGATAGTAGGGCAGTTGGCTGTGGTTGAGGGGGTCGGCGGAGGCCGCGATGTCGTCGACACCGTCGCCGTCGAAGTCGGAACGGGTCACGCCCGTCCCCTTCACCGGGGTGGCCGCCTTCGCCACCCGGTGGTGCTGCACGACGAGGCCGTCCCGGGTGATGGTCCGGAACTCGTCCGCCGCCTGCGCCGGGGCGCTCACCGCCATGCTGGCCAACACCGCCAGCACCGACACCCCGGCAACTCTCCGTCGCATCAAACCCCCGCTCCCCCGTAGACGCTCCCACATCTTAGGGAGACGCCGATCGATAGCCATGTCCGGTCGGTCAGACATGCCGACCTGGACGGGCTGAATCCGACGCCGGAGCACGAATGAGACCAAGACTGAGACCAGATGCGGAACGCCCGGCCGATCCTTGCGGATCGACCGGGCGTTCTCGCTGTCTCACGAGCGGTGGCGGCGGGATTTGAACCCGCGGAGGGCGTAAACCCTCACACGCTTTCGAGGCGTGCTCCTTAGGCCACTCGGACACGCCACCGCCGAGTAGGCTACAGGACCACCGGTTCCGACGCCGAACCGGTCCCCGCCAGGCCGGCCTGGCAGGATCTCTGCCATGAGTACGCACATCGGCGCGAAGCCGGGCGAGATCGCCGAGCGGGTCCTGATGCCGGGTGACCCCCTGCGGGCCAAGTGGATCGCGGAGACCTACCTCGAGGGCGCGAACTGCTACTCGACGGTCCGGGGGATGCTGGGCTTCACCGGCCGTTGGAACGGCGTCGAGGTTTCCGTGCAGGGCTCCGGCATGGGCATGCCCTCGGCCTCGATCTACGCCCACGAGCTGATCAACGAGTACGGCGTGAAGTCGCTGATCCGGGTCGGCTCGTGCGGCGCCCTCAGCGAGGACCTCCAGCTGCGCGACGTGATCGCGGCGAGCGGGTCGTCGACCGACTCGAACATGAACCGGATGCGCTTCGACGGGCTGATCGACTACGCCCCGGTCGCCGATTTCGGGCTGCTGCGCACCTCGGTCGAGGTGGCCGAGCGGCGCGGCATCGCGATGCGGGTCGGGCCGATCCTGGCCGCGGACGCCTTCTACACCGACCGGCCGGACCTCTACGACACCCTCGCCGACTACGGGGTGCTCGCGGTCGAGATGGAGTCGGCCGCGCTCTACACCATCGCCGCCCGGTTCAAGGCCCGCGCGCTGACCCTGCTGACGGTCAGCGACCACATCAAGACCGGCGAGAAGACCACCTCGCAGGAGCGCGAGCAGACCTTCAGCCAGATGGTCGAGATCGCCCTGGACACGATCGTCGCCTGAGCGGGCACCCGCCAGCGTCCCGCCACCGCTCGTCGGTGGCGGGACGCTTTCGCATCGGCGTCGGGTGACCGTCGTCACCGGAGAAATAAGTACGACCGGTCGGTTTTCTTTAGTACCGTCACCACATGACCGTCGACGGCCGGCTCGCCCGGGGCGAGCGCACCCGCACCGCTGTGCTGGACGCCGCCGTCAGCCTGGCCACCACCAGCGGCCTCGACGGGCTCTCTCTCGGGCACCTCGCCGACTCCCTCGGGGTGAGCAAGTCCGGCCTCTTCGCGCACTGGCGCTCCAAGGAGGCCCTCCAGCTCGCCACCATCGACCGGGCCGTCACCCAGTGGCAGGAACGGATCGTCGCCCCGGCCCTGCGCGCTCCCCGAGGGGTACGCCGCATCCGAGCGCTGCACGAGGCCCGGATCGACTTCTACGCGGCGCGGGTGCTGCCCGGCGGCTGCTTCTTCGCCACCACGGAGTTCGAGTTCAACGCCCGGCCGGGTGCGGTCCGGGATCGCCTCACCGAGGTCTTCGCCGCCTGGACCACGTTCCTGGAACGGCTCGTCCGGGAGGCGGTCGACCTCGGCGAGCTTCGCTCGGACGTGGACGCCGCGCTGCTGGCGTACGAGATCGACGCGTGCGGCATCGCCGCCGCGATGCGCTCCCGGCTGCTGGACCCGGAGACCACCTACCGGCACGCCCGGCTCGGCGTGCTGAGCCGCCTGCGGGCCCTGTGCCCCGACCTCACCCTGCTACCGGAAGGCCCGTCATGAGTCACGCCCTCGCCGAACAGCCCGCCGTCGAGTACGGCCACGTCGAGCACGCCATGGTGCACTTCGACGACCTCGACGCCCTCGGCATCCTGCACAACGCCCGGTACGCGTTGCTGCTGGAGCGGGCACTCACCGCGTACTGGTCCGAGCGCGGGGTCTCCTACCAGGGCGGGCGTGCCAGCGCGCCCGACGTGTTCCATGCGGTACGGGAGTTCACCATCAGCTACCGCGCACCGATCACCGGCACCGGCCCGGTGGCGGTCCACTTCTGGCTGGAGCACTTCGGCACCAGCAGCGCCGAGTACGCCTTCCGATTCCACTCACTCGACGGCACCACGGCGTACGCGGAAGGCCGGCGCGCAATCGTCCGGCTCGACCCGGCGACCCTGCGCCCGGCCCCGTGGACGGACGCCGCCCGGGCGGTGGCCGCCACCCTGCTCCGTCCCGATTCCGCCTGACGCCTCGGGCACGAACGCCAGGTGGGCGGGCCGAGCCGACGGCTTCAGCGGAAGAAGGCGCGCAGGACGGCAGCGTTCTCCGTCTCCAGGACACCGCCGTACACCTCGGGGCGGTGGTTGAGCCGGCGGTCGCGCAGCACGTCCCAGAGGGAGCCGGCGGCACCGGTCTTTGGTTCCCAGGCGCCGAAGACCACGGTCGAGACCCGGGCCAGCACCAGCGCGCCGGCGCACATGGTGCAGGGTTCCAGGGTCACCACCAGGGTGCAGCCGTCCAGCCGCCACCGGCCCAGCCGCTGCGCGGCCCGGCGCAGCGCCAGCACCTCGGCGTGCGCGGTCGGGTCGCCGGTCAACTCCCGCTCGTTGCGGCCGGTCGCCAGTTCGGTGCCGTCTGGCCCGTAGAGCACCGCGCCCACCGGCACGTCGTCGGCGGAGCCGGGACCGCCCGCAGCGTCGACGGCCGGTTTGGGAGCGCCGCCGACCGACGCCGCGGAACCGGTAGCCGCCGTATCCGGGCCGGTCACCGCGGTCTCCAAGGCACGGCGCATCCAGAGTTCGTACCGCTGCCGCCGGCCGGAGCCGGTCGGATCGGCCAGGCCGGCGTCCGCCCCCGGCCCCACCCGGCCGACCGAGCCGGGGGTGGGCTGACCGGGCCGGACCGTCTCCAGTGCCGGATCGGTCACGTCGGCCGGTTCACCACCGCCGAGCGGCACCGAACCGCCGGCCGACTCAGACCTCACGCAGCTCCTCGACGTCGTCGACGCAGCCCAGCACCAGGCAGATCTCGGCGGTGACGTCGGCCGGCATCATCCCCTCGTGGGCGCAGAGGGCGAGCAGCCGCTGCGTGGGGATGCCCAGATCGGTCAGGAGATCCGCCTCGCCGACCGGGTCCGCCTCCGGGTCGACGGCGGGCTGCTCGTTGTCGTCGTCGCCGCTGGTGGCGACCGGACGCGCCTCCTCGGTGTCGTCCAGCCCGGTGACCGGCGCCTTGAGGTCACCCACCAGCAGGGCGCCCAACCGGGACTCCTCCGCGTACGCCGAGTCCGAGCCGAAGACCCGCAGATCCTCTCCCTCGTCGAGGCGCAGGATGACCAGGTAGGTGTCGTCCGCCTCGACGAACAGCAGCGACAGGTCGGCGTCGGGAGCGATGTCGCGCAGCCGCTCGGCGACCTCGTCGACGTCGGCGGCACCCCGCAGGTTCAGCTCGGCGGCAGTCCAGCCGCCCTTCTCGCGCACCACGGCCGCAGCGAAGTACGACACGGTCCCCCCAAGTAGCCTCGGCACAGCTCACGCCGACCCGTTACGCGTGCACGTTAGCCGGTCGGGTCGGCAGGCGACCGGTCAACGCCCCGAAGGGCCGGTCATTCCTGTCGGCGCTGAGACGTCGTGAGCAGACAGGGATGTTGCCGTGATCGTTCCTGCCCCCGACCCCCGGGAGGTGCGTGAGGCGAGCCTGGACGAGTT
>NZ_JBFBAO010000032.1:0-30812 GCF_040682255.1 Micromonospora sp. NPDC051296
GCCGGTGCTCATCTCGGTCGGCTACTCGGCCTGCCACTGGTGTCATGTCATCGCTCCCAGAGGGCTCGGCGCTGTGTCTCCTGCTCCACGCCTTCGGCCACCACCGCGAGGTCGAGGCTTCGACCGAGATCCAGGGTGGACCGGATGATGGCGGCGGCTTCGGCGGAGGACTCCATCGCGGTCACGAAGCCACGGTCGATCTTCAGTTCGTGCACCGGGATTCGGGAGAGCAGGGACAGCGAGGAGTAGCCGGTGCCGAAGTCGTCCAGGGCGAGCCGGACGCCGGAGTCGCGCAGCCGGGTGAGCACCTGGTCGACCACGTCGAGTTGGCTGAGCGTGAGGGTCTCGGTCAGTTCCAGTACCAGCCGGTCGGCGGGCAGGTCGTGGGCGCGCAGGCGGGCCAGCACCGAGCCGGGGAAGCGGGCGTCGAGCAGGCTGCGCGGGGAGACGTTGACCGCCACCGGGACGTCGAAGCCGGCGTCGCGCCACGTCCCGGCGGCGATCAGCGCCTGGTCGAGGATCGCTTCGGCGAACGCGGGGAGCAGCCCGGAGCGTTCGACCGCTTCCAGGAACCGCAGCGGGTCGATCATGCCGTGAGTGGGGTGGTGCCACCGGGCCAGGGCCTCGGCAGCGATCACCTCGCCGGTGCCGAGGTCGACGATCGGCTGGAAGTTCACGGTGAACTCCTGGTCGGCGACCGCGCGGGGCAGTTCGCCGCCGAGGGTGAGGCGGCCGATGTCGGCGGTGTCCCGGGTCGGCGCGTACGTGGCGACCCGCTGGCCGGCCCGCTTGGCCTGGTACATGGCGACGTCCGCCCGGCGCAGCAGCTCGGCCATCCCGCCGCTGGCTGGCGCGGCGGCTATCCCGCCGCTGGCCTCGACGCTGATCCGCATGCCCTCGAGGTCGAACGGCTCGTGCAGCGCGGCCAACAGCGTCTCGGCCCGGTGTGCGGCCACCGCGGGGGCGGGCAGGGCCCGCAGGAGTACGGCGAACTCGTCGCCGCCGAGCCGGGCGACCAGGTCTTCTGCGCGGGCGGCGGCGCGTAGCCGGTCGGCGACCATTACCAGCATCTGGTCGCCGGCGGCGTGGCCGAGGGTGTCGTTGACCTCCTTGAAGTGGTTCAGGTCGATCAGCACCAGGGCGGTGACCCCGTCGGCGTGCCGGTTGTGCAGCTGCTGGTTGCCCTGGTCGAGCAGGTGGCGCCGGTTCGCCAGCCCGGTCAGCGCGTCGTGCGCGGCGGCGTGCGCGTGGGCCTGGGCCACCCGGGCGAGTTCGGCGTACGCCTGGGCGTTGCGTACCGCCGTGCACAGCGCGGAGGCGAAGGTGTGCAGGGTGTACCGCTCCCGTTCGGAGAGCCGCACCGGCCCCTGGAAGCGCAGCCGCAGCATGCCGACGTCGACCGACTTGTCGTGCCCTTCGAGGCGGACGGGTTCCACCGCGCCCTGCACGGTGGTGGGCTCGCCGGCCGGCTCGTCGTAGGTGATGCCGTCGGAGTTGCCCCGCACGAGGCGAGCCTCGTCGCGTAGCTCTATCTCCACCTCGTCGGCGGAGAACAGCTCGGCGGCCCGGGTGACCGCGGTGGTGAGGACCTCGTCCAGCTCGACGACGTTGAGCGCGTCGGTGGTCTGGGCGAGCCGCTGCCACGCCTGCTGCTCGGTGCGGGCACGGACCCGTGAGGAGTAGAGGAGGTGGAGGCTGAGCACCAGAGGCGGCATCGCGAGGAGCAGCCGGGTGTCGACGTCGATGATCAGGACGGTGCCGATGATGACGACGAGGCGGGCCAGGGCCGCAGTGACGCGAAGATCCCAGTCCTCGCGAAACAACTTCCACAGTGAGGTGCCGGTGGCCATGGCGATGACTGGCAACGTGACAAGTTCGTCGACCAGTACGGCAGCGAGGTAGGCGACAGCCAGAGGCACGACTGTCTGAGCGACGTCCGGGCCGTTGGCCGGCCATTCGAACACCTGCAGGACCAGGCCGGCGGCCGTGGCGACGAGCATGTTCTTGCCAATGCCGAAGGCTCGCTTGACCGGCGGGAGTCGCGCCAGCGTTGTCGCGATCGCCACGCCGAAGCCGGTAGCCAGGATCACCACGGAGGCCGGTGCGACGGCGAGGCCGATAACGATCGCCGTCTCGGTCCAGGCTATGTGGTGGTTGGTGGCGCGAATCCGGATTCGCACCCGAACCGTGAACCCGACGGCAACGAGAGAGATCAGCGCAGTCCAAACCACGGTCGCTTCCGCAGCGCCGTAGTTCGGCAGGTGGGCGACGGAGACGGCGCCGGCGAGGCTGGCCAGAACGACGACGAGACCGATTAGCGGCAGTAGCCGCCGATCGGTCCCGGTCTGTCGATCCTGTGGAGCCAACCGTCATCCTCATTCGTTACCGAGGGGCTGCGCTCCGCAAGCGTACTTCGGCTGCTGTCTGATCCAGAAGATAAGGATCAGCACCATTCATGCGAGCTCATCTTGACCCCCAACTGGTTTGGCTCCGACTTGGTAGGCCAGACCTTAGGGTCGCTTGCGGTCGTTTAGCGACGATAAATGTCGCATTGCGCAGAATAGGCCAATATGGTGATAGTGTGTCACGTTCTGTCCCACTCCCCTGACGGAGGGTCTATTTGAGCGGGCCGGTCAAGTTGTCATCATCCACCCCCGCCGTCGCCGGAAGAATTTGGTCAAACAGGTTTGGTCAGATCGCTTTGCTCGGTTCATCGCGGCTTCGGCTGAGTTTGCCGGATGCTGCGACAACTAGCCAGGCGAAGGCGCAGTTAAGCTGCGTACAGTGATCCTTTGAATGCAGTCAGAGGGGCCGGTGCAGATTCAAGTCCTCGGCGGTCTGGTGGTGCGCCTCGGCTCGGGGGTGCTGCCCCTGGGAACGCCTAAACAGCAGACCGTTCTGGCCATGCTCGCCTGCAACCCGGGACAACTGGTTGCGGTCGACCAGTTCGTTGATGAGCTGTGGCCCGAGGGCCCGCCACACTCGGCCGTACCCAATGTCCGTACTTATGCCGCTAATTTGCGGCGCAGCCTTGAGGCAATGGTGCCGGAGCGGGAGGTGCTGATCCGGGCCCGGGACGGTTACCGCCTCAGCGTCGAACGCGCGAAGGTGGACGTCTTCGCCTTCCAGTCCGAGATCGCCGAAGCGCGCCGACGTACCGGGACGGACGACGCGGTGGCGGTGGATCTGGTGTCCCGAGCCCTGACGCGCTGGCGAGGACCCATGCTCACCGGGGTCGCCCTCGGCCCGGCGCTTTCCGCGCACGTGGCGGCAGCGACCGAGGACCGAATGCTTGCTGCGGAGTTGTTCGCCGAGCTGAAGATTGGACTTGGCTGCCATGACGATGCCTTGCCGGTGTTGCGGGAGCTGCTGATCACGCAGCCGCTACGAGAGCCGGCTCATCTGCTCCTCATGCGCGCGCTCCACGGCCGCAGTGACCATGCCGGGGCTATTGCCGCATATACCGCAGCTCGGCAGGTTCTGCGTGAGCAACTGAACATTGAGCCCGGGGCGGAATTGCGGCAGTTGTACCTACGCATTGTCGAGCACGAGCGGGAGCTTGTGCGGGAATCACGCCGAGGCGGAACAGCACCGTCCGCTTCGATGCCCCAGGCCAACCGAGCGCTGCTCTCCCTTCCGAGAACAGTGCCGGACTTCGTCGGCCGGGCGAGCACTGTCCGGCATCTGTTGTCCGAGACATCGCGGATCGGGCAGTTCGCCTCTGCGGTGCATCTCATTGACGGCATGGCGGGTAGTGGCAAGACCTCGCTGGCGGTACATGTCGTCCGTCAGCTCGCCGACCAATTCCCCGACGCCCAGTTGTTCATCGACCTCAAGGGACACGACCCGACCGAGAAGGTCGACTCGGCGACCGCACTGGCGACCCTGCTGCGGCAACTCGGCATATCGGGCGGCCGGATACCGTCGGACCTCGGAGATCGGCTCATCTTGTGGCGCCGCGAACTGACCGGCCGGCGGGTGATCATCGTGCTGGACAACGCGGCAGACGCCGAGCAGATCCTCCCGCTGCTGCCCAACGCGCCGGGCAGTGTCGTGATCGTGACGTCCCGGAGGCGGATCACCGGCCTGGACGCTGGCCCGCCAGTGTCGCTGCCGCTGATGGACCAGGCGGAGGGGGTTGCGTTGCTCGCGTCCACGTTGGGCACCGAGCGGGTGTCGGCAGAGCCCGAGGCGGCGGCGGTCGTGGTGGAGCAGTGCGGTCGCCTTCCGCTGGCCATCCGGCTCGCCGGGTCTCGCCTCGCGCATCGCCCGACCTGGCGGGTGGCCGATCTCGCGGCGCTACTGACGGACAATGCGCGCAGGCTGACCCACCTGGCCTCGGGTGACCGCAGCGTGGCGGGAGCCTTCGCGGCTTCGTACGAACCGTTGAACGAGGCCGCCAGGCGGATGTTTCGGATGCTCAGCGTCCATCCGGGTGACGAGTTCGGTGCGACCATTGCCGGCGCGCTCTCCGGCCTGCCGCTCGACGAAACCGGCGCAGCACTGGACGACCTCCTCGACTGCCATCTGATCGAGGAGGTCGAGGCCGGGCGCTACCGGATGCACGATCTCATCCGGCAGTACGCCATTGAGTTGTCCACCCGGCACGACACCGCCGATGCGCGGCACCATGCGTTTTCCGACCTGATCGACGTCATGCTCCATGCCGCCCTTCCTGTCGCCGACCGGCTTGAGTCCGGGTTCGTCCGGAGGCATGTGACGCTCGACCAGCCGCGCCGCGCCGACATTCTGGTCGCCGTGGACCCGCCTACCGAGGCATGGATGGAGACGGAGCGTCGCAACCTGGTGTCGCTCGTCGTCCGGGCTCGCGAATGGGGACACCACGACCGGGCCTGGCAGTTGGCCCGACTTCTCTGGCGCTTTCTCTACATCCGCTCGTATTTCGACGACATCATCTTCACCCATCTCCACGGACTCGCGGCGGCGACAGCCAGCGAGGGCGAGGACGGTGTGGCCGCAATGCACAACTATCTTGCCTCCGCCTATGTCCGGACCGGCGATTACGCCGGCGCGCTCAAACACGTCAGCGAAGCCGTCAGCATCGCCGAGCAGTGCGGTGACCTGCCGAACATCAGCCGGTACCGGGCGAACCTGGTCGCCGTTCACTGGATTCGCGGCGACCTCGCGGAGGCGGTACGGATCGGTCTCGACGGGCTGCGGGGCACCGCCGGGTACGACGTCGTGGTGCCCAGAAGCCTGCCGAATGTCGGCCTCGCGCTGACGCTGCTCGGACGCTACGACGAGGCGCTGCGCCTGCACCGCCTGCACCTGTACGTCGGTCGTCAGGCCTCCAGCCAGTTCCATATCCTCAACGCCCTGGGTCACATCGGGGCGGTGAAGTGCCGCATGGGGCGATACGAGGCGGCCGCCCGGGCGCTGCGGGCCGCACTGGTCATGCGGGAGCGCACCGGTCACCGTTTCGCGGAGTCAGAGGTACGCAACGACCTCGGCATCGCACTGCGGGGATTGGGGCGCGCCGACGAAGCGGTACTTGAGCACGAGGCCGCCAGAAAGCTGGCGGTCGACCGGGGCGAGGGTCACGCAGAGGCGGCGGCCACCAACGACCTTGCGGTCACCCTCGCCGCCACCGGAGACCTCAGCCAGGCGATCGACCTGCACCGCGAGGCACTCCGGGTGGCCACCCGGATCGCCCATCCGTACGAGCAGGGGCGGGCGCTGGCCGGTCTGGCCGAGCACCTCTTCGCCGTAGATGCGGTGGCGGCGCGGCGGTACTGGGAGCGAGCACTGGCGATCTTCCGTCGCATGGGCGTACCCGAACGGTTCGAGATCGCGCGTCGGCTGGCCGGGACCGCTCCCGCGGCTGAGCCGTTCACCGAGGGCTCGGCCCTGACCACCGGCATCAAGTAAGCCTTCTTATCGATTTCTTATCGCCGGCCCCGGTAGCGTCCGGTCCGTTCGCAGACGGGGGGAGATCCGCCAGGGGCAGGGTCTCGTTGCGGCAGCTGCCGTCAGGTATCCCCAGCTACCCGCGGCAGGCTGGTGAGGAAGGAGCGGTGCGACCGCGCCGCTCCTTCCGAGCACCCTGGATGGCAGCTTGGACGGCTCCGCCCGGTCAGAGAGATAGGCTCGCGACCGTGACCGAACCCGCCCAGCTCACCCACGTCGACACGGCCGGCGCGGCACGCATGGTCGATGTCTCCGCCAAACAGGTCACCGGCCGTTCGGCCGTCGCCGCCGGCCGGCTGCGGACCACGCGCGAGGTGATCGAGTTGCTGCGCCGCGACGGGCTGCCCAAGGGCGACGCGCTCGCGGTCGGGCGGCTGGCCGGGATCATGGGTGCCAAGCGCACCCCCGACCTGATCCCGCTGTGCCACCCGATCGCCCTGCACGGCGTCACGGTCGACCTTGCGCTGACCGCCGAGACGGTTGAGATCACCGCGACCGCCCGTACGGCCGACCGCACCGGCGTCGAGATGGAGGCGTTGACCGCGGTCGCGGTCGCCGGGCTGGCCCTGGTCGACATGGTCAAGGCGGTGGACCCGGCGGCCAGCGTCGACGCGGTCCGGGTGCTGCGCAAGGAGGGCGGGAAGACGGGCCGGTGGGAGCGCCCGGAGGACCGGCCGTGATCCGCGCCCGGGTGGTGGTGGCCTCCAACCGGGCCGCCGCCGGCGTCTACGCCGACACCAGCGGCCCGCTGCTCGTCGCCGGTCTGCGTGAGCTGGGTTGCGCGGTGGACGAGCCGGTGGTGGTGCCCGACGGCGAACCGGTCGGCCGGGCGGTGTCGGCGGCCGTGGCGGACGCCGTCGACGTGGTGTTGACCAGCGGTGGCACCGGGATCACCCCCACCGATCGCACCCCTGACGTGACCAGGGCGTTGCTCGACTACGAGATCCCTGGCATCGCGGAGGCGATCCGCGCGCACAGCCGGGACAAGGTGCCCACCGCGGCGCTGTCCCGAGGTGTGGCCGGGGTGGCCGGCCGCACGCTGGTGGTGAACCTGCCCGGTTCGACCGGCGGGGCGCGCGACGGGCTCGCCGTGCTGGGGCCGATTCTGGCCCACACCGTGGACCAGTTACGCGGCGGCGACCATTAGGGAACCCGATAGGCTCGGCCGGGTGAGAACGGAAACCGCATCCGCTGCCGATCAGGCCGCCGCGCCACGGCCGGCCGGTTGGGAGGAGGCGCGCTCCCGGGTGTACGCGGTCGGCCTGGCCGCCGCGCTGCCCGCCGTCGAGCGTCCGCTTGCCCAAGCCGACGGGCACACTCTCGCCGCACCGCTCACCACCCGGACCGACCTACCGGCGTTTCCGACTTCCAGTGTGGATGGCTGGGCACTGCGCGGCACCGGCCCGTGGCGGGTGGTCGGCCGGGTGTTGGCCGGCACCGCACCGGCGCCGTTGACCGAGGACGGGACGACCGTCGAGATCGCCACCGGGGCGATGGTGCCGGAGGGCACGTCCGCCGTGCTGCGGGTGGAGGATTCGACGCGTACGCCGGACGGGTTGGTTGACGGCGTGCCGCGCACGGCCCCGGAGTGGCGGCGCCCCGGCGAGGAGGCGTCCGCCGGTGAGGAACTGCTTCCGGCCGGGACGCCGGTCGACCCGGCGGTGATCGGCCTGGCCGCCTCCTGCGGGCAGGACACCCTGCGGGTACGCCGGCAGCCCCGCGCGGCGCTGCTGGTCTTCGGCGACGAACTGCTGACCGCGGGCCCGCCCGCGGCCGGCCGGGTCCGCGACGCGCTGGGCCCGGCGGTGCCGGCCTGGCTGCGCCGGTACGGCTGCCAGGTGCGTCCGGCGGACGTGGTCGGCCCGGTAGCGGACACGCTGGCCGCCCACGTGGCCGCGCTGCGTACCGCGTTGGCCGACGCCGACCTGGTCTGCACCACCGGTGGCACCATGCACGGCCCGGTCGACCACCTGCACCCCTCGCTGGCGGCGCTCGGCGCGGACTACGTGGTCAACACCGTGGCGGTGCGTCCCGGTTTCCCGATGCTGCTGGCCCGGCTGGTCGACGCCGACGGCCGGGTCCGGTTCGTCGCCGGGCTGCCCGGCAACCCGCAGTCCGCCGTCGTTGCCCTGGTTTCGCTGGTCGCCCCGCTGCTGGCCGGCCTCGCCGGCCGGCCGATGCCGGTGCTACCGCACGCCACGCTCGCCGAGCCCGTCCCGGGGCGCGGTGACTACACCCACCTGGCCCTGGTCCGCCTCGACCGGGTCGCCGGTACGGCCCACCCGGTCCGGCACGTCGGCTCGGCGATGCTGCGCGGGCTCTCCGGAGCGGACGGGTTCGCAGTGATCCGGCCGGACACCAACGGCGCGGCCGGGGACCGGGTGCCGGTCGTACCGCTGCCGCTGCTGCCCGGGGAGCGGGCGTGGTGACCGTGATCGGCGTGGTCACCGACCAGCCGCTGGACGTCGCCGCGCACGAGGCGGCGGTCGCCGACCGCCGGGCCGGCGCGGTGGTCTCGTTCGCCGGCGTGGTCCGCGACCACGACCACGGCCGCGCGGTGACCAGCCTGGAGTACGAGGGGCACCCGAGCGCCGAGCGGGTACTGCGGGAGGTCGCCGACAAGATCGCCGCCGAACCCGAGGTGTACGCGGTGGCCGTGTCGCACCGGATCGGCCCGCTCGCCATCGGCGACACGGCCCTGGTGGCGGCGGTCAGCACCGCGCACCGGGGTGCCGCGTTCGCCGCCTGCGCCCGCCTGGTGGACGAGGTGAAGGCTCAGCTGCCGATCTGGAAGCGGCAGGTCTTCGCCGACGGCACCGAGGAGTGGGTCAACTGCCCCTGAGGCCG
This sequence comes from Micromonospora sp. NPDC051296, assembly GCF_040682255.1. Taxonomy (NCBI): domain Bacteria; kingdom Bacillati; phylum Actinomycetota; class Actinomycetes; order Micromonosporales; family Micromonosporaceae; genus Micromonospora; species Micromonospora sp. NPDC051296. Next base: position 8,776 of record NZ_JBFBAO010000032.1, read on the forward strand.
GCGCGGTCGTGCTGCCGGCCGCGCCCGGCACCGGCAAGTGCCGGGCATCGCGCCTACCGCCGCCCGGACAGGAACGCGGCGCGTGCCATCCGGTCGGTGTAGAAGGCGGGTTCCGCGCCGGGCCGCCAGGGCAACGCGGCGACCAGCACGATCAGGGCCAGCGCCAGGGAGTTCTCCATCAGCGCGCCGAACAGGCCGTCCTGGTAGTGCGAGACCTCCGGCAACTGGTGTTCGTACGGCCAGATCGGGGAGATCAGGAAGAGCAGGTAGAGCCCGACCGCGGCGATGCCGTGCCGGAGCCCGGTCAGCGTCGGGTACCAGATCGGCGGGCGGAGCCCGGACACCCCCGGCGGCCCGCCGTACGACCCCGGGGTGGAGCGCTGGGCCAAACCGCGGCTGGCGTCGTGGCGGCGTACCGCGGCGTCGGCCAGCACGATGATCGCCGGAATCACCCAGACGAGGTGGTGCGTCCAGGAGATCGGGCTGATCACGTTGGCGGTCAATCCGACCAGGGTGAAGGCGGTGAGTTCGTCGCCGTCGGCGTGGGCGTTGGCGGCCCGGGACAGGCCGAGCGCCAGCACCAACACGGAGAAGGCGAGCCAGAGCAGCCCGGGGGTCTCGATCGAGTCGTAGAGCCGGGCCAGCAGTCCGGCCAGGGACTGGTTGGGCGTCATGTCGGCGGCGCCCACCCGCTCGGTCTGCCACAGCACGTTGCCGAAGTAGGCCCGGGACTCGGCCCCGACGATGCCGAAGCTGCCGATGGTCACGGCGATGGTGGTGCCGATGGCGATCGTGGCCGCCCGCCACTGCCGGGTGATCATCAGATAGAAGATGAACAGGGCCGGGGTCAGCTTGACGGCGGTGGCCAGGCCGATGCCCACGCCGGCCCAGGCACCGCCGTAGACGAACCGCAGCAGCGGGCCGTCGTCCTCGGCCTGGTGGGTGCCGCGGCGGGACCGCCAGCGCAGGGCGACCAGGTCGGCCATGACCAGCGCGAACAGCAGCACGTTGACCTGCCCGTAGCCGAGCGTCTCCCGGGTCGGCTCGATGGCGATGGCGAGCGGCGTGGCGATGGCCACCGTGTACCACAGTGGCCAGCCAAGCCGGTCGACGATCGGGCGCAGCAGCGCGGCCAGCACCACGGCCAGGGCGGCGATGCTGACCAGGGCGTTCACCAGGCCGGCAGCGGCGACCGGCAGGTGCGCCATCGGCAGCATGGCCAGGCCGGCGAACGGTGGGTAGGTGAAACCCAGGTTTGTGTCGGGCGCGACGAAGTCGTACAGCTCATGACCGCTCGCCCACCAGACCACCGCGCCGTGGTAGATCTTCATGTCGAAGAAGCTGTACGGCCGCCCGAAAGCGCCGATGGCGAGCCATGCGGCGTAGGCGACGGCGGCCACGAAGCCGGCTCGTACGACTGCCCTGCGATCGATCCCTCGCGTTACGCGACGGACTGTGGCGAGGCGGTCCAGCCCTCTACCGACGCTCGTCGGCATGGCGTGGCCACCCCCGTACCAAGATCGTCCTACCCGTCCAGGTCCCGTACGGAGCCTAGAACGGCGCCTCACGTCAGTGCCTCCCGCGTTATACGACCGTGTCCGATCCCACACATTCTTTTGACATTTCCACCGCGTTAACGCCTAGCGGGCGGTTCAGGTGATTCGCGGTTTTAGCCGGGGGTGGGGTGGATAGCCGCAGCTCAGCCTGGGAGCCGCCGAGCGGTGGAGGCCGAGCGGACGGCGATCCGGGCCTCGCGGCGGGCGGTGCGGACGGCACGGCGTACCGACCGTCGGGAGTGGCCGATCCGGTGCTCGGCCCGCCAACGTAGCCCTGGCTTGCCCTCCGTGTCCGCCGCAGCGAGCAACAGCCCACCGAAGAGACCCAGGTTCTTCAGGAAGTGGATCTGGTTGTGCTGCCGCGCGCCCGGGTCGTCGTTCTTCCAGAACGGATGCCCGGCGAGGGTCACCGGGATCAGCGTGCCGGCCAGGACCAGGGCCGCCGGTCGGCTGAACTTCCCGGTCGCCAGCATCAGCCCGGCACCGACGTGCACCGCGGCGTTGGCCCGGACCAGCGTCTCGGCGTCGGTGGGAAGGCGAGGGTGCACCCGCTCCAGCAATGGCGCCACCCGATCGGTGATCTGCTTCGCGGCGGGAGCCAGGCGATCGGGGTTCGCGAAGTTCCGGGCCCCGCTGACCACGAAGACGCCGCTCAACATCGCGCGGGCAAGGGATCGTACGGGCTTCATGGACAAGTAATACCCCGCCGTGGGTGCCGCCACGCCCCGCAACGGCCGAGTTCGATCGATCGGGTGGCGGGGCGCCACGCCGTTTTCGAGCGACAGTCGCGGATGGACGGGCCGCGCGGGGTAACCTCGCCGCGTGACGACGCTGCGGCTACGCCCCGAGGATCCGGCCGACACCGGCGCGGTCCGCCGGGTGCTGGCCGCCGCCTTCGCCCGGCCCGACGTGGCCATCCCGCCGGAGGTGCGGCTCGTCGACGAGCTGCGCGGCAGCGACGCCTGGCTGCCGGAGCTGGCGATGGTCGCCGAGTACGGCGGTGAGATCGTCGGCTACGCCCTGCTCACCCGGGTCGTGGTGTGCTCGGACGGGGGCAGCGCCGCAGCGCTGGCCCTCGGTCCGGTGGCGGTGGCGCCGCACCGGCAGCGGATCGGGCTCGGCTCCGCCGTGGTGCAGGCCGCCGTGGAGGCGGCCACGGAACTCGGCGAGCGGCTGGTCGTGGTGCTCGGCGATCCGGCGTACTACCGGCGCTTCGGCTTCAGTCGAGCCGACCGGCTGGGCCTGACCAGCCCCTGGTCCGGTCTGGGTGAGCCGTGGCAGGCACTGGTGCTGCCCCCGTCGGCCAGCGGCGAGCCGGCTCCTCCGCAGGGCGAGGTGCTCTTCCCGCCGCCCTGGTCCAAGGTCTGACCGGCTACGGCCCAACGGCCCGGCAGTTTGTCAGGCCGGTTGGGTGCGCAGGTAGCGGCCGAAGTGCGGGACGGTGAAGGCGACCGTCCCGCGTTCGCCCGAGTAGATCAGGCCCTTCTTGATCAGGGCGTCGCGGGCCGGGGAGAGGCTGGCGGGCTTGCGGCCGAGGGCGCGGGCGATCTCCGCGGTCGGCACCGCCGCGTCCATGTCGTCCCGGCCGCCGCCATCGGCCACGCCCTCGACCAGGGAGAGGGTCGCCATCGCCCGCATGTACTCGCGCTCGGCCGGCGTGGCGCGCTCGAAGCGGGAGCCGAAGAAGCCGACCGCCAACTCGGCCTCGGCTTCCGGGGCGGCGACCCGGACGTCGGCCGCGGTGATCGGCGACCGGGGGGCATGATCCCAGGTCGCCTTCCCGTACGCCTGGACGAAGTACGGGTACCCGCCGGACTTCTCGTAGAGCAGGTCGAGAGCCTTCGCCTCGTACTGAACGTCCTCTCGCTCGGCGGGCGCGCAGAGCGCCTGGTCGGCGGCGATCCGGTCGAGCCGGTCGATGCGCTGGTAGCGGAACAGCCGCTCGGAATACGACTTGGCCGCGCTCAGCACCGCCGGCAGGTGCGGCAGACCGGCGCCGACCACGATCAGCGGCGCGCCGAGCTGGGAGAGCTCGTGGCAGGCGGCGCAGAGCGCGGAGACGTCCTCCGGCCCGACGTCCTGCATCTCGTCGATGAAGATGGCGACGCCGGTGCCGACGTCGCTGGCGACCGAGGCGGCGTCGGTGAGCAGTTCCACCAGGTCGATCTCGATATCGCCGGAGTCGGCTCGGCCGCTGGCCGCCGGTACGTCGATGCCGGGCTGCCACCGGTCGCGCAGCTTCGGGGCGGCGCTGCCGCGACCGGTCGGGGTGCCCCGCTGGGCGAACGCCTTGAGCACTCCGAGAAAGGCGTCGATCCGGTCCGGTGCCCGGTGCCGGGGGGCGAGTTCCCGGACGGCCATGTGCAGCGCGGCGGCGATCGGCCGGCGCAGGGACTGTTCCGGTCGAGCCTCGATCTTGCCGCTGCCCCAGAGGCGGTTGATGGCCTGGGAGCGCAGGGTGTTGAGCAGGACCGTCTTGCCGACGCCCCGCAGCCCGGTGAGCATCAGGCTCCGTTCCGGACGGCCCCGCGCGATGCGTTCCAGCACGATGTCGAAGACGTCCAGCTCGCGCCCCCGCCCGGCGAGTTCGGGCGGGCGCTGGCCGGCGCCCGGGGCGTACGGGTTGCGGACCGGATCCACGAATCGCAGAGTATCGGGCCGTCTAGCCGAGGAGCTAGACATGGATAGACGGGGCTACCGGCGTGTCGCCTCTCGACATAAAACTAGTGCTGTCTAGCGTCCACGCTAGACAGCACTAGTTTTGACAATCGGCCGTCAGCCGCGCTGCTTCAAACAGAGCACGAAGTCGAGGGAGTCCAGCTCGCTGTCGTAGAAGTACCAGTTCGTGTAGCCGTCGACCTGGGCACACTTCGCCTCGGCGTCTTTCTCCCCGCTGGTCTTGCCGTCGAAGCGCCGCAGCACCTCGTACGACTTCGACGCGCACTCGCCGATCAACAGCTTGGGCTTGCCGCCGGACGACGCGGTGTTGCGTACGCACTGCCCAGCTTGCACGAACCGCGGATCGGTGGACGAGCTGACGGCCGGCGCGCTGGGCGGGGAATCGTCGTCCTCCGGCGCCCCCGCTTCCTGGGTCGGCGCGGCCACCGGCGTGGTGGGCTCGTCGTCCTGCCCGAACAGGTAGAACGCGGTCGCGCCGCCGAGGATCAGCACCAGCACGACCGCCAGCACCGCGATCGGCCGCCCGCGACCCCGCTTGCGTTCCGGCGGCGGCAGGGGCTGGCCGGCGTACGCCACCGCCGCCCCGTCGTCGTCCTGCTGAGCCTGGTGAACCTGGGTGTCCTGCGCGGGTGAGCCGTAACCGGCCTCGGCCATCCCGTACCGGGTGCCCCGATACTCCGGTCCGGCCGACCCGTAGCGTCCGGCGCCGTGGTCCGGCCCGTACTGCGGGGCACCGTAGTCCTGGCCGTGCGGCGCGGCACGGTAGTCCGGAACCGGTGGTGCGGCACGGTAGTCCGGCCCGTGCGGCGCAGTGCCGTAGTCCGGAGACCGGTGCGGCCCGCCGCCGTAGGTCTGGCCGGAACCGTAGGTCTGGCCCGGCCGGTGCGCCTGACCGGGCCCGTGGTTCTGGCCTGACCCGTAGCTCTGACCCGGCCCGTAGTTCTGGCCGGACCCGTAGGTGTGGCCAGGGTCGTGGGGGTGGCCAGGATCGTAGGGCGGGTTGGGGTCGGGTGGCTGGCCCCGGCCGTGCGCCTCGCCGGGCCCCGGCTCGCGCCATGGCTGCGGATCGCCGCCCGGTGGTCCGTAGTTCGCCATGCACGCCCTCCTGCGCCGATGGGTGGGAGGCCGGCGGTCACCGTCCGGGGGCCGCCGTCGCCCACGCCACCGTAGCGTGTACGCCAGCGGCTCTCGGCCCCGACAACGGCCGGGTCAGCTATCCGGCAGGCCGCATCTCACCCCGGCATTTCAGGTTCGGGCGGCGTCGCGTTTGCTCGGCGCTCGAGCGGCCAGCCGTCAGATGAGCCGTAGTTGACGGTCCTTCGGCCGGCGGGGCCCGGCGCTGTCGCCGAGACGTTCGAAGAGGCCGGGGTCGATCACGTCGAGGAACGGTGACGGACGGCAGTCGCGCTCCGACCCGTGCCGGATCCGGCGGGCGGCGTGGCTTACGTAGAGCCGATCCTGCGCGCGGGTCAGGCCGACGAAGAACAGCCGCCGCTCCTCGGCGATGGCGTCGTCGTCCGGCGTCGAGCCGGGCCAGCGCAGCGGCAGCAGCCCGTCCTCGGCGCCGACCAGGAAGACCACCGGGAACTCCAACCCTTTGGCGGCGTGCAGCGTCAACAGGGTGACCGCCTCGGCGCGCGGGTCGAGCGCGTCCACCTCCGCACCGGTGGCGAGCTGGGACAGGAACATCTCCAGGTCGTCGCCGCACCGGCGGGCCAGTGGCGTCAGCAGGTCGACCGCGATCCGGACGTCCTCCGGGCGTGCCCCGCCGGAGCCGTCGAGGGTGGGGGTGGCGAACCGCTCGGCGAGCAGTTGGCCGGCGAGGCGAACCCGGGCGGGTAGAGCACCGTCGAGGCCCGAGGCGTGCCGCAGCTCGCGGGCGATGGCCATCACGCCGGGGCGGTCCCGCAGCCGGTCGTGCGACCGCTTCTGCACCGGGACGTTGGCCCGGGACAGGGCGTCCACGATCGGAGCGGCCTGCGAATCGGTCCGGTAGAGCACGGCGATGTCCGAGAAGGACAGCGTGGTGGACCGGCCGTCGATCCGACCGGAGTCCAGCGACCGGTGGGAGAGGCCGCCGACCAGCTCGTCGACCGTGCGTACCACGAAATCGGCCTCGTCGGCGACGGAGGCCGCGGCGTGCCGACCGACCAGCGGGGCCTCCGGGTCGAGCCGGGCCGGGTCCAACCGGCGGCCCCGGACCAGCGACGACGGCGCGATGGCCTGCACCGCGGCGGCCAGGATAGGTGCCGAGGAACGGTAGTTGCGGTTGAGCCGGACCAGCCGGGCGTCGGTGAAGTCCTGCGAGAAGCGCAGGAAGTACCCGACGTCGGCGCCCCGGAACGAGTAGATGGCCTGGTCCGGATCGCCGATCGCGCACAGGTTGCCGTCGGCCGGGCTGAGCAGCCGCAGCAGCTCGTACTGCACCGCGTCGACGTCCTGGTACTCGTCGACGAAGATCCACCGCCAGCGGCTCCGGTACCGCTCGACCAGCTCGTGGTCCTCCCGCAGCAGTGCGACCGGCAGGGTGAGCAACTCGTCCAGGTCGACCATGCCCTGCTTGCGCAGCAGCGCGGAATAGCCGGACCCGTCGTCGCCGGCCTCGGCCCGGGCCGCCGCCCGGTCGGCGTCGTCGGCGATCCGGAAGTCGTTCGGCAGGCCGGCGGCCTCGGCGTTGTCGCGCAGGATGGTCAGCCCGAGCGAGTGGAAGGTGCCCACGGTGACGTCCTCGGCGACCGGGCCGAGCAGGCCGTCGAGGCGGTGCCGCAGTTCCTCGGCGGCCCGCCGGGTGAAGGTGATCGCCAGACAATGCTCGGGAAAGACGTTCAGCTCCGCGCAGAGGTACGCGATCCGGTGGGTCAGCGTACGGGTCTTGCCGGTGCCCGGTCCGGCGACGATGAGCAGCGGACCACCGGGGGCCGAGGCGGCCACCCGCTGCATCGCGTCGAGCCGGTCGAGCAGGCCGGTGCCGACCTCCTCCATCCCGGCGAGCATCGGCTCGAACGGCTCGTGCGGGGAGGGCGGCGGCGCGATCGGCGGTGCCGGGGGCGTCGGCTTGCGCTTCGGCTCGGCCTTCGCCGCCGGCCGCTTCGCCTTCTCGTCCGGCTTGGCCGCCGGCTCCGTGGGCCGCCGCTGGGCGGGCACCGGTACGTCGAAGAGCGTTTCCTGCCCGGCCGCCGCCCCGGCGCTGCCCAGCTCGGCCGGCTCGAAGAGGGTGATCACGCCGTACTCGCCGTCGTAGCCGGGTACCCGGCGGACCTCGCCGCGGCGCAGCCGGCCGATGCCCTCGGCGAGCAGTTCCCCGCCGACCCGGCCGATCTCGTCGAGCGGGGCGCGGGTCAGGATCTCCAGCTCGGGACCGAGCGCGGCGACCAGCTCGGTGAGCTTCCCCTCGACCTTCTTCGACCGCGGGCCCACCTTGTTGATCTCACCGAGGATCTCGGCGAGTTGGATCAGGTGGGTGACCGTCGGGGCGTGCTCCGGCCGGTACCCCTCCGGCCGGTCGGCCAGGTCCTCCACCCGGCTCAGTACGCCCACCGTCAACGGCTTGCCGCACTCCGGGCAGCGCCCGCCGGCCTCCCGGGTGCGCTCGGGCGCCCAGTTCACCCCGCACAGCCAGTGGCCGTCGGCGTGGTACTTGCCCTCCTCGGGGAAGAACTCGATCGTGCCGGCCAGCCCGTCGCCGGTACGCAGCGCCTCCCGGATGCCGAAGTAGTCCCGGGCCGAGGCGAAGACCGTGGCCTCGCGGGCCAACGCGGGCGGCGAGTGCGCGTCGGAGTTGGAGACCAGCCGGTAACGGTCCAGGCTGCCGACCCGCCAGTTCATCTCCGGGTCGGAGGAGAGCCCGGTCTCCACCGCGAAGACGTGCTCGGCCAGGTCGGCGTAGCAGTCGGCGATCGCGTCGAAGCCGGACTTCGAGCCCAACGCGGAGAACCACGGGGTCCAGATGTGCGCCGGGACGAGGTAGCCGTCCGGGCTCGCCTCCAGGGTGATCTCCAGCAGGTCGCGGGAGTCCAGGCCGAGGATCGGCCGGCCGTCCGAGCCGAGGTTGCCGATCCGGCCCAGCGCGGCGTTGAACCGGGCCACCGCGTCCAGGTCGGGCAGGTAGATCAGGTGATGGACCTTGCGGGTCCGGTCGTCCCGCTTGTAGATCGTGGAGATCTCCACGCTGAGCATGAACCGTACCGGGTCGCTCTCCGCCGCGCTGGACAGCCTGGGCGGAAGCCGGCGGGCGATGTCCCGCTCGGCCTCGGGAGCCAGCCGGTACAGGCCAGGCTCAGCCGGATGCAGCGTCTCGCGCAGGTGGTCGTACCAGGCGGGATGGGTGAAGTCGCCGGTGCCGAGCACGGCGATGCCCTTGCGTTTCGCCCACCAGCCGAGGTTCGGCAGGGTCAGGTCACGGCTGCAGGCCCGCGAGTACTTCGAGTGGATGTGCAGGTCCGCGACGAATGGCGGGAGGCCACCGGGGGGTACGGCGCTGAACGGAGGCACGCCGCATCCTGCCACGACCGGCCGCGCCCTCGCGCGTCGCCACGCTCGATGGTGAGGTGCGCTATGCCGAGCGGAGCTCGACAAGGGTGATCTGAGGCTCCGCGCCGACCCGGACCGGCGGCCCCCAGAAGCCGGCGCCGTTGGTGACGTAGACCTTCGTCCCGTCCACCTCGCCAAGCCCGGAGACCACCGGCTGCTCAAGCTTGACCAGCAGGTTGAAGGGGACGATCTGACCGCCGTGGGTGTGGCCGGAGAGTTGCAGGTCCACGCCGTACTTCGCGGCTTCCACCGCGGCCACCGGCTGGTGGGCCAGCAGCACCACCGGCCGGGACGGGTCGCGGTCGCCCAGCGCGGCGGCGTAGTCGGCCGGCGCGGACACGCCGGTGCCCGCCGCGCTGACGTCGTTGACCCCGGCCAGGTCGAGTACCCCGCCGCGCGCGGCGATTTCCAGCCGCTTGTTCTGCAGCACCCGCAGCCCGAGCCGGTCGACCTCGGCCACCCACTCCTCGACGCCGGAGTAGTACTCGTGGTTGCCGGTGACGAAGTAGCTGCCGTGGCGGGAACGGAGTCCGCGCAGCGGCGCCGCCGCGTCACCCAGCTCGGCCACCGTACCGTCGACCAGGTCACCGACCACGGCGACGATGTCGGCGTCCAGGCGGTTGATCGCGGCGACGATCCGCTCGGTGTGCGCCCGGCCGGTCAGCGGCCCGATGTGAATGTCGGAGACCGTGGCGATGCGCAGGCCGTCCATGCTGCGGGGCAGCTTCGCCAGCGGGATCTGCACCCGGTCCAGCTGGGGCGGGCCCATCGCGGTGCGTACGCCGTAGCCGACCAGCCCGGTCGCGGTGAGCCCGGCGAAGATCGCGGCCCCGCGGGCGAGCAGCAGTCGACGACCCGGATCGTGGTCCGGCCCGACCGCCCCGGCGGCCGGCGGGTCGGCCGGGTCGTCGGTCGTCGGACCGGGAGCCGCCGGCCCGGCGGTCGACGGCCCAGGGGCCGTCGGGCTGGCCGGGCCGACCAGGACCGGTTCCGGCGCGGCCACGGCCGTCCGGCGGCGCAGCACCAGGCGGGTCACCAGCATCGGGATTTCCACCGCGACGAGCAGCACCAGCAGGTAGAACATCAGCGCGAGCCAGAGGTAGCCCGGCCAGGCCAGCCAGTACATGCCGGCCCGGGTGCCGACCATGGTCGCCGGTACGAGCAGCGCCAGCACCACCGCAGTGACCGTGCCGATCCGCCGCCAGCGCCCCGCCGTGGTGGTGTCCCTGACCAGCCGCTTCCACAGGTAGAGATGGATCAGCCCGGTGATCAGGGCAAGGGTGGTCACGAAGCCGACTACCGCGAACACAGTCGATCGATCCCTCTCAGCCGCCGGCGAAGGGGGGCAGGACGTCGATCGTCGCCCCGGCCGGCAGCGGCTTGTGCCGATCATGACAGGTAACGCCGTCGACCAGAAAACTTGACACCGCGAGTACCGGCACCAACCGCCCGCCGTGCCGCTCGGCCAGGTCGGCCAGCAGTTCGTCCAGCGACCGGCCGGCGGAGGTGGTCTCCTCGGCCCGGCCGGCGGCGGCCCGCGCCCCGGCGAAGTAGCGGACGGTGACGGTCGCCATGGTCAACCTCCGATGGCCGACATCGGCCGGGCCGGTTGCAGGAAGGTCGGGTCGTCGATGCCGTGCCCGGCCCGCTTGCCCCAGGTCGCGGCCCGCCAGCGCCGGGCCAGCTCCTCGTCGTCGACCCCGGCCCGCAACGCGCCGCGCAGGTCCGACTCCTCGGTGGCGAACAGACAGTTGCGGACCTGGCCGTCGGCGGTGACCCGGGTCCGGTCGCAGTCGCCGCAGAAGGGTCGGGTGACCGTGCCGATCACGCCGACCCGACCCGGGCCGCCGTCGACCAGCCAGGTCTCGGCCGGTGCCGCGCCGCGCTCGGCTGGGTCCGGGCTCAGCTCGTACGCCGCGCGTAGTGCGGTGAGGATCTCGTCGGCGGTGACCATGCTCGCGCGGTCCCAGCCGTGCTGGGCGTCCAGCGGCATCTGCTCGATGAAGCGCAGCTCGTACCCGTGGTCGAGAGCGAAGCGGAGCAGCGCCGGTGCCTCGTCGTCGTTGATCCCGCGCATCAGCACGCTGTTGACCTTGACCGGGGTGAGCCCGGCGGTGGCCGCGCCGGCCAGGCCGGCGAGCACGTCGGGCAGCCGGTCCCGCCGGGTGAGCCGGGCGAAGCGCTCGCGGTGCAGGGTGTCCAGGGAGACGTTCACCCGGTCGAGGCCGGCGGCGCGCAGCGCCGGAGCCATCCGCTCCAGGCCGATGCCGTTGGTGGTCACCGAGAGCCGGGGGCGCGGGTCGAGCGCGGCGGCGGCCGCCACGATGCCGACCAGACCGGGGCGGATCAGCGGCTCGCCGCCGGTGAACCGCACCTCGGTCACCCCGAGCTGGCGTACCGCGACCCGGATCAGCCGGATCACCTCGTCGTCGGTCAGCAGCTGCGGCCCGCCCAGCCAGGGCAGCCCTTCGGCCGGCATGCAGTACGTGCAGCGCAGGTTGCATTTGTCGGTCAGGGAGACCCGCAGGTCCCGGGCGACACGGCCGTACCGGTCGACGAGGACGCCGGTCGGCGGGGCGACGCTCATCCGTCGACGGTAGCGCGCCCGACTCCGCTCAGGGCGTCCCGAGCGATCCGGCTGACCGAATCGCGGTACGCCCCGCCGAACAGGGCGGTGTGCACCAGCAGCAGATGGAGCTGGTGCAGGGGAACCCGCGCCCGCCATCCGCCCGGCAGCGGCCAGGTCTCGCGGTACGCGGCCAGGATCCGATCCAGGTGCGGTGCCCCGCCGAAGAGCGCGAGCTGCGCGAGGTCGGTCTCCCGGTGCCCGCCGTGTGCGGCCGGGTCGACCAGCCAGACCCGGTCGTCGTCGCCCCAGAGCAGGTTGCCCGGCCAGAGGTCGCCGTGGATCCGGGCGGGCGGCTCGTCCCCACCGAACTCGCCGATCCGGGTCACCACCTGCTCGACCAGCGCGGCGTCGGTGCCGCTCAGGGCTCCATTGTCGACCGAGCGGCGCAGGTAGGGCAGCAGCCTGGCCTGAGCGAACCAGTACGCCCAGGGGCCCGGGTGCGGGGTGTTGTCCGCCGGCAGCGCGCCGATGAAACCCGGCCACCGCGCCCCGAAGGTCGGCGCGCCGGCCCGGTGCAGCCCAGCCAGCTCACGGCCGAAGCGCTCGGCCGCCTCCGGGCCGGGCTCGCCCGGCTCCACCCACTCCAGCGCGAGCAGATCGGGCAGCGCCACCATCACCTCCGGTACAGCGACCGTGCCGGTCTCGCGCAGCCAGCGCAGCCCGGCCGCCTCGGTGGCGAAGAAGCCCTCCGGCACCGGTCTGCCGGCCTGCTCCGGCCAGGTCTTGGCGAACACCGAGTGACCGTCGTCCAGAGTCAGCCGGGACGCCGCGCAGATGTCACCGCCGGACACCGGCGTCTCCCGGATCCGCTGGTGGGTCAGGAAGGTCGGCAGGTGCTCCGGATGCGCCCGCAGGTACGCCAGATCCATCCCCGCAAGGTATCGCCTGCTGTGCAAGGAAGGGCCCCCTGTTATCGCCTCCGGTAGAGGAGGGGCCCCTTCTTAACCCTCGAGAGTCCAGAGCCGCGGGATGCGCCGGCTTGCGGCAGGTGGCCCGGCGCGGTCGTGATTGAGCCTGAGCAGGGGAAATGCAGTCTGTAACTGTGGACGAGCCGCGTGTCGTCCACAGGGGCAGCGGTGCCGCGGGCCGGCTCCCAGGCTGGCCGTATGAACTCGACCGACCTTCCCCGGCTCACCGTCCGCTCGCCCGCCGACCTCATCGCCGCCGTGCCGTACCTGCTCGGCTTTCATCCGGCCGACAGCATCGTGGTGGTGGCGTTACGTGGCTCGCGGATCGTCTTCGCCGCCCGCGGCGATCTCTTCGACGATTCGGATCCGCACGAGTCGGCAGGGCACATCGCCGCCGTGACCACCCGGCAGGGCGCCGACTCGGCCACCGTGATCGGCTACGGTCCGGCCGCCCCGGTGACCTCGGCGGTGGACGCGGTCCGGGCCGCGCTGGCCGACGCCGGGCTCACCGTCCTCGACGCGCTGCGGGTCACCGACGAACGGTGGTGGTCGTACCTCTGCGCGGAGCCGGAGTGCTGCCCGCCCGAGGGCACCCCGTACGACCCGAGGGCGAGCACGGTACCGGCGGCAGCCGTCTTCGCCGGCCAGGTCGCGCTGCCCGACCGGGCGGCCCTCGCCGCGCAGGTGGCCCCCGCCGCCACCCCGGCCATGCGGCAGGCCGCCGAGCGGGCGGAGCGGCGGCTCACCGATTTGCTGGCGGCGGCACCCCCGGCCGACCTGCTCGGCGGGCGGGCACTGCGATCGGCCGGAGCGGCGGCCCTCCGTGCCACTAGGCAACGGCACGAGAGCGGCGAGCCCCTGACCGACGACGAGCTGGCCTGGCTGTGCCTGTTGCTGACCCACCTTCCGGTACGCGACCACGCCTGGGAACGCACCGACGGCCGGGACGAGGACGTGGCGTTCTGGACCGAGGTCCTGCGCCGGGCCGAGCCGGAGCTGATCGCCGCGCCCGGCGCGCTGCTGGCCTTCGCCGCCTGGCGGGCGGGGCAGGGCGCGTTGGCCGCCGTGACGCTGGAGCGGGTGCTGGCCGAGCACCCGGACTACTCGCTCGCCCTGCTCCTGGACGACCTGCTCCGTCGGGGAGTGCCGCCGGCACGCCTTGACGGCTGGCCGGCGACCGGGTCGCCGAAGGCGCTGCGGCGGGGCAGACGCCGCTCCCGGCGTCGCCCGAGATAGCTGAACCGGCCACCGGCGCCGCGCCGCCCGGACATCGGGCCGGGAGGAACCGTCAGCGCCGACGACCGGGGTCGCCGGTGACCCGGACGGTGTCGGATAATCCCCGCGTGTCCGAACTCTCAACCGGTACGGCATGAGCGTCGCACTGCTGCTGTCCCTCGCCGGCCTGGCGCTGGTCGACAGCACCAGCATCGGCACCCTGTTCATTCCCGTCTGGCTGCTGCTCGCCCCCGGTCCGGTGAGCGTCCGGCGGGTGCTGACCTACCTCGGCACCATCGCCGGCTTCTACTTCGTGGTCGGGCTGCTGCTCTATTTCGGCGGCAGCGGGTTGGCCGAGGTGCTGGGCGGAGCACTGGACAACCGGCCGGTGCTCTGGGGCCAACTCGCGCTCGGCATCGGGTTGTTCGTGCTGAGCTTCCGGTACGACGGCAAGCGGGGCGCGGGCACCGGCCGGGTGCTGCGGTGGCGGGACCGGGTGACCGCCGGTGACTCGTCGCAACGCTGGCTGGTCGGGCTGGCGGTGTTCGCCGCGCTCGCCGAGGTGGCGACGATGCTGCCGTACCTCGGTGCCCTGGGCCTGCTCACCACCTCGGGTCTCGGCGTGCCGAACGTGATCGCGCTCCTCGCCGGATACTGCCTGGTCATGGTGCTGCCGGCGGTGCTGCTGATGGGTGCGCGGGTGGCCTGGCCGAGGCTGGTCGAACCGGTGCTCGCCCGACTCAACGCGTGGATCATCCGGTCGTCCGGGAGCATGCTCGGCTGGGTCCTGGGGATCGCCGGTTTCCTGGTGGCCCGGGACGCGGCCGTGCGGCTGGAACTGTTCGAGATGCTCGCGAACCGCTGATCGGCAGCGATCAGCCGGTCACCCGGTGCGCTCCGGTGTAGACGTTCATCGTCCGGCCGCGTAGGAAACCGACCAGGGTCAGCCCCGCCTCGGTGGCCAGGTCGACCGCGAGCGTGCTCGGCGCCGAGACCGCCGCGAGCAGTGGCACACCGGCCATCCACGCCTTCTGGGTCAGCTCGAAACTGGCCCGGCCGGACACGAGCAGCACGTGCCCGGCCAGCGGCAGTCGGCGCTCGCGCACCGCCCAGCCGATCACCTTGTCCACCGCGTTGTGCCGTCCCACGTCCTCGCGCAGCACCACCAGCTCACCGTCGGCGGTGAACAGGCCTGCCGCGTGCAGCCCGCCGGTGCGGTCGAAGCCCCGCTGCCCGGCCCGCAGCCGGTGCGGCAGCTCGGCCAGCAGCGCGGCCGGCACGGCCAGCGGGTCGTCGGCCACGCCGAACCGCGACCGGGTACGCACCGCGTCGATGCTCGCCTTGCCGCACACCCCGCAGGCGCTGGTGGTGTGGAAGTGCCGGGTGGCGTCGGTGGCCGGCTCCGGCACATCGGGTGCCAGCGTCACGTCGACCACGTTGTAGGTGTTCGGCGTCTCCGTGCCGGCGCACAACTGCGCGGTGGAGACGTCGTCAGCCGAGCGGATCAGCCCCTCGGTGAGCAGGAACCCGATGGCCAGGTCCAGGTCGGCGCCGGGGGTCCGCATGGTGACGGCCAGCGGCCCACGTCGGGTTGGCCCGGCGGGGCCGACCCGGATCTCCAGCGGCTCTTCCACGGCGAGGGTGTCCGGCCGGCGCACCCAGGTGCGTCCGGCGTCCGTCGCGTCGAGGTCCACGCGGAGCACCCCGCGCCGGTCACTGGCCCGTCCCACCCCGCCATCCTGCCCCGCCACGCCGCCTTACCGAGCCACCAGCCCCGCAACTTCGCCGATCTTGCACTTTCGGTCACCCAAATGCCCACCTATGCGCCTTATATGACGACGGAAAGTGCAAGATCGATGACGGGGGCGGGGACGGGGGTCGTCGGGGTGCGCGGTTACGTTGGGGCGGTGAGGGCGTACGCGGCGGTGGTGCTCGCAGGGGGGTCGGCGCGCCGGATGGGCGGGCGGGACAAGCTGGCGCTGCCCGTCGGCGGCGTACCGATGCGCGAGCGGGTGCTCGCCGCGGTAGCCGACGCGGCACCCCGGATCCTGGTCGGCCCTGGGCCGGCCCCCGCAGGGGTACGGCTGACCCGTGAGACGCCGCCCGGTGGCGGTCCGGTCGCCGCCACCGCAGCCGGAGTGGCGCTGCTCGACGCCGACGTGTCGGCCGTCGCGCTGCTCGCGGCCGACCTGCCGCTGCTGACCCGACTCGCTGTCGGCGAGCTGCTGCACCATCTCGACCAGCCCGGTATCGACGGCGTGTGTCACGTCGACCGGTCCGGGCGGCGGCAGACACTCTGCGGGGTGTGGCGACCGGCCGCGCTGCGGACCGCCCTCGACCGGCTCACCCGGCGACGCGGCGGTGAGCTGGCCGGCGCCCCGTTGCGGGAACTGCTCGCCGGGCTCGCCGTACGCGAGGTGGCGTGGTACGGCGACGGTCCGCCGCCCTGGTTCGACTGCGACACTGAGCGTGACGTACGCCGGGCGGAGGAGTGGGCGCGATGACGGTGATGGACGACTGGCTCACGGCGGCCTGTACGGAGCTGGGCCTCGACCCGGCGGAGGTGCCCGTGCCGACCGTGCTCGACCTGGCCCGGGACGTGGCTCACCAGGTGCTACGGCCGGGCGCGCCGGTCACCGCGTACCTGCTCGGCCTGGCTGTCGGCCGGGGCGCGGATCCCGTCGCGACCGCCGCCCGCCTCGCCGAACTGGCCGGCACCTGGCCGGTCGAGCTGGGCGGCGGGCGCGGCACCGACTGATCAGAGCGCGCACCGGTTGACGTTGTCCGATCACGGTCCGGGCTGATCCGCCCCAGCGGCTGGCTGGGTAGGGTGACCGGAACGGACGGAGGCGATCATGACGGCAGACCACCCCTCGGCACCGCCCGGCATGCCGGCGCACCACGAGTCGATCCTGCTCGACGAGCCGAGCACGGCCGACCTGCGGGCGAAGGTGACCGAGGCGTGGCGGGAGTTCGCCCGGGCGCTGGCCGACCGGCTGACCGCGCTGCCGGCGGGCGCGCACGTGGACCTGACCCTCGACCCGACCGCCTCCGGCACCGACGATGCCGTGTACTCCGTCAGTGTCGACGTCGGGACGGACGGCCGGCTCGCCGCCCGGGCGGTGGGCAACGCGACCCTGCCCCAGGGCTACCGGCTGGACCGCGCGGCCGTCGCCGACATGGTCGCGCTGGGCTGGTCACCGCCGGGCGTGGTGGAGGGCTCGGGAGACCAGTTCGGGCTGGAGTACGCGGCCGGGGATGCGAGCCGGCTGGCCGCCCTGCTCTCGCGTACCCTGCGCGACATCTACGGCACCCCGCACCCGGCGTTCCTGGTCTACCTGATCGAGGACGCCGACGGTGAGGCAGTGCCCGGTGAGCCGCTCGGCACCGCGCGCAGCGAGTTCGGCCCGGGCCGGGAAATCGGCGCCGAGCTGGAAAAGGCGCTGGCGACCACCGGTGAGGCCGGCGCGGACACCGAGGTGCTTGAGCTGGCCGAGCGGGTCCGCACGGTCGTCTCGACCATGCTCAGGTCGGACTCGGACCGGCTCCAGGTCGACTCCGACGGCGACATCAACATCCGCGCCGGCTCGGCGATGGTCTTCGTCCGGGTCCGCGACAACCCGCCGCTGGTCGATGTCTTCTCCCCGGTGCTCACCGAGGTCGAGCCCACCGAGCAGCTGTACGTCAAGCTCTCCGAGCTGACCAACCGGATGCCGATCGGCCGTCTCTACTGCGCCGACGACACGGTGTGGGCGTCGATCCCGGTCTTCGGCCGCAACTTCCAGCCCACCCACCTGATGCTCGCGGTACAGGTGATGACCGGTCTCGCCGACGAGTTGGACGACCGCCTGCACGGTGAGTTCGGCGGCAAGCGGTTCTTCGGTGAGGGGGACAAGCCGGTCCGGCGGGGCGAGCACCGCACCGGCATGTACCTGTGAACCCGGTCAGCGGACGTCGAGCAGGGTCTTGCCGACCGTTTCCCGGGCGCTGATCGCCGCGTGCGCGTCGGCCGCCCGTTCCAGCGGGAAGCGCTGCCCGATCACCGGCCGCAGCCGGCCGGCCGCCGCCTCCGCCAGCGCCCGCTCGGTGTACGCCCGCAGCTGCTGCGGCGTCGGTGCCGGGCGGGCCAGGGTCACGCCCCGCTCGGCGGCCGTCTCCTCGGGGATCCCGGCCCACTCGCCGCTGGCCAGCCCGAAGCTGAGCATCCGGCCACCCGGGTCGAGCAGCTCGAACGCCGCCCGCCCGATCGTCCCGCCGACCCCGTCGAAGACGACGTCGACCCCACCGACCGCTGACCGCACCCGCTTGACCCAGTCCGGCTCCCGGTAGTCGACGGCGATCCGCGCGCCCAGCCCGGGCAGTAGCGCCACCTTGCGCGTACCGCCGGCGAGGCCGACCACCCGCGCGCCGGAGCGGGCCGCGAGCTGGACCAGCAGGCTGCCCACTCCGCCGGCGGCGGCCTCGACCAGCACCCGGTCACCGGGGCCCGGGCCGGCCGCGTCGAACAGCATCAGCGCGGTACGCCCGTCGGCGAGCAGCGCCACCGCCTGGTCCAGCGGCAACCCGTCCGGGACCGCCACCGGTGCGGTGGCGTCGACGACGACCAGTTCGGCGTACGCCCCGGACCCGCCGGTACCGGTGACCACCCGGCGGCCGACCAGTCCCGGGTCGACGTCCGGCCCGACCGCGCTGATCACCCCACCTACGCCGTTGCCCGGGATCACCGGCAGCGACGCGGGCGACGGCCCGAAGCCGGTCGCCCGGAACTGGGTCTCCACGAACGTGATGTTCGCGTGCACCACCCCGATCAGCACCTGACCCGGGCCGGGTATCGGATCTGGTGCCGGGCCCGGCACCAGCATCTCCGGTCCGCCGAACTCGCGTAACCACACCGCCCGCACGTTTCCCCCTCGTCGATGGGCCCGAACCCAGTCGACTACCTCAATCCAGGTTGAGGTCAAGGCGGGTGGGGCCCGGAAACCCCGAGAAACCGGGCCCCACCCGCGTGGGGAGGGAGATTCAGGTCGTTGCGACCCAGCCGAGGCGTCGTGCGGTGGCCGGGTCGGAGGCCAGCAGGCCCGCGTCGGAGACGGTCCAGAGCACGTCGCCGATCACCAGCGATCGGAGGATGGGCCAGGACGGCTCCCACCTCTGCCGGCCGTTGTCGTGCCTACCGGGGTGGTTCACCTTGCCGATCTCACTGATCGTGTCGCCGGTGACGCGTAGCAGGCGGATGCCGGCCTCGACCGGCAGCGCCACCAGGCCCGTGTCCGGCTGGTACAGGAAGGCGTGCGGGTCGAACTCGGCGTTCGACCAGGCACCGGGCAGGTGCCACTGGTCCAGCCGGGTCGGCAGGGCCGGGTCGCGGACGTCGAAGAGCGACATCTGCACACCCTTGACCCGCCCCTGCCGGTCGGCCTCCTGGCCCACGCCGAGCAGCCGCCCGTCGGGCAGCGGGTGCAGGTAACCCGAGTAGCCGGTGATCTTCAGCTCGCCGGTGACCCTCGGTGCGGCCGGGTCAGTCAGGTCGAGGGAGTAGAGCGGGTCGGTCTGCCGGAACGTGACCACGTACGCGACCGGCCCGAGGTAGCGCACGGAGTAGATGCGCTCGCCCCGACCCAGCCCGCCGACCATTCCGGTCGGCACCAGCGATCCGCCCTCGCGGCGCAGCACCCGCACGGTGGACTCGGAGGTTCGCCCCTCGCCCCAGACGTCGCCCGAGGTGGTCGCCACCCGCAGATGCCCCGCCCACTCGGACAGCGCGTACTGGTTGATCAGCCAACCCGGCACCAGGCCGGCGGCGAGGTAGCGGGGGCGGCCTGGAGAGCCGACGTCGAATTGGAAGATCTCGGTGACCTGGTCGTCCATGGCCGGCCGCCAGCGGTTGGGCTTGATGGCCCGCCCCGGACGCTGGCCGGCGAGGTAGAGGCTCGTGGCCGTGCCGTAGACGGTGCTCGCGTCGGCCGCGACGCTGACCGGGTCGCCGTCGCCGAGCTGGTTGGCGGTGAGGTCGAAGCTGAGCACGGTCAGCATCGACGTGCCGGTCATCCGCTCCGGGCGGCTCAGCTGGTCGCAGCCGACCCGCCCGGTGTGTCGCTCTTTCCCGGTCGTCCATTCGTACTCCGGCAGCCATGCCTCGACACCGGCCTCACTGATCGTCGCCCGGTTGCCCTCGACCCGCTCCCGGTCGCTGCCGCCGGGGTCGAGCGGGAACCACAGTTGGGGCACCGAGCGGACCACCACCCGAGCGGTCTCGCCGGTCAGCCGGGCATCCACGGTGCCGCCCTGGATGCGGTACGTGCCGAGCACCCGGGGTGGCCCGGCCAGGTCGACCAGCACCAGCCGCGCCGTACCGGCCGGCCTGCTCGTCCGGGCCCAGCCGACGGCCGCATCCGGCATGTCTTCGGCGAGGACCAGGGCCCGGTCGCCGAGCAGCAGCAGCCGCTGCATCCCCCAACCCAGGGACTGATCGTCGCCGGCCAGCGTGATCTTCCCGGTGATCCGGCGGGTGGCCGGGTCCACCACCCGTAGCACGCCGCCGGTGACCGTGACGATCCGCCGGCCGTCGGTCTTGACCAGGTCCGGCTCGTCCGCGCCGGCTTCGTGGTTGTTCGTCGTCGAGTATTCCGGCCCGGCGTCCGGCGGGGTGGCGCCGCCCTCCGCGAAGGCGAGGGCCCTCGCCGCCGACTCGCCGCCGAGAGCCGCCCGGTCGCCGAGCCGCATCGAGCCGCCGTCGAGGCCGTACGGGCCGACCGATTCGGTGGCCGCCGCGCGCAACTCGGCGAGGGCTTCGGCGCAGGAGTCGAACGAGACCAGGCTGGCCACCGGCACCATCGGCGGCTCGCTGCGGCCGGGCGCCGGCGGTGCCGGTTCCGGTGCCGCCATGCTGCCGGCGAGCAGGGCGAGCACGACCAGCGTGCTGCCGGCTGCCGCGGCCTTCGTTCCCCGTGTCATGGGCGGTTCGACGCCGCGGTTGCGCGTCCGGTTCCGTACCCGCTGCGACGGGTCGCCAGCCCTGTGGCGACCCACCGCCGGATGCGGCGCGAGTTGTCCCCCGTCCCTGGTCAGCGGGCGGACGGGCCGACGCCGGGGGATTCGACCAGCCGGGAGAGCACGATCGTGCTGCGGCTGGAGGTCACGAAGGACTCGGCCCGCAGCCGCTCCAACGCCTCCTCCAGGTGGGCGATGTCGGCGGCCCGCAGGTGCACGAGCGCGTCGGCCTCCCCGGAGACGGTGTACGCCCCGACCACCTCGGGATGACGCCGCACCGCGGCACCGATCTGGGCCGGGGTGGTCCGGCCGGCGCAGAACAGCTCGACGAACGCCTCGGTGGTCCACCCGACCGAGGCCGGGTCGACGACGGCGGTGAATCCCCGGATCACGCCGGCGGCGCGCAGTCGATCGACCCGTCGCTTGACCGCCGGAGCGGAGAGTGACACCCGGGTGCCGATGTCCGCGTACGAGGCACGGGCGTCGGCGACGAGCAACGCAATGATTCGCTGGTCTACGGCGTCGATCTGCAATGTTCCGCCTCAGGGAAGCAATGGTTGTGGCTGTTACTAAAGTTCCAGCCTACCTACTCTTGGTGACCGTGAACCAGCAGCGAGTACCGCGAAAGCGGACATACCTCATGTGCTCGCCCGAGCACTTCGCGGTCGAGTACGCGATCAACCCGTGGATGGACGTGACCACCCCGGTCGACCCGGAGCTGGCCGTCAAGCAGTGGGACCGCCTTCGGGAGACCCTGGTCGGCCTCGGCCACGAGGTGCACCTGCTGGTTCCCGAGCCCGGCCTGCCGGACATGGTCTTCGCCGCCAACGGCGCCTTCGTGGTGGACGGGACGGTCTACGGGGCCCGGTTCAAGCACCACCAGCGAGCCGCCGAGGCGGCCGCGCACCGGGCCTTCTACGAGTCGCAGGGCTGGCGGTTCATCGCGCCGAACGAGACCAACGAGGGCGAGGGTGACTTCGCGTACCTGCCAGAGGCGCACGGCGGGCTGATCCTGGCCGGGCACGGGTTCCGCACCGAGCTGCCCGCGCACGCCGAGGCGCAGGAGGCGTTGGGGCGCCCGGTGGTCTCGCTGCGGCTGGTCGACCCACGCTTCTACCACCTCGACGTGGCGCTCGCCTCGATCGACGACGGCAACATCGTCTACTACCCGGGCGCGTTCTCCGCAGCGAGCCAGAAGGTGCTCGCCCAGCTCTTCCCCGACGCCGTGCTGGCCGATGACGACGACGCCCTCGCGTTTGGGCTGAACCTGGTCAGCGACGGTGCCAACGTGGTGCTCAACAGCGAGGCGACCCGGCTGGCCGGCCGGCTCAAGACGGCCGGCTACACGCCGGTGCCGGTGGAGCTGGCCGAACTCAAGAAGGGCGGCGGCAGCGTGAAGTGCTGCATCGCCGAGCTGCGGCACTGAGCCGGTCAGTCCCGTACTCAGCTCCGTGCAGCGGAGGGGCTGGCTTCCCCGCGCCGCCCTCCGCCCGCAGGATGTGGTTCGCCGCGATGATGCCGGTGGCCGCC
>NZ_JBFBAO010000033.1:0-30762 GCF_040682255.1 Micromonospora sp. NPDC051296
GCTCGACCTGGTCCGGACCCTGTCGGCGCAGCCGCCCGAGGGTGGGATCGCGGTGATCAGCCCGTTCCGGGCCCAAGCGGACGCGGTGGAGGCGGGTCCGCCCGCCGGACCGCTCGAAGTGGGGGGTAAGGGTGCGACTGCTCGTCGGCCTGCACCATCTGGAGCTCGGGGGCAGCCAGCTCAACGCCCTGGACCTCGCGGTCAGCGTCCGGGACCAGGGCCATGAGGTGGCGATCTTCGGCAACTACCGGGACCAGCCCGGGCCAGTGGCGGACCTCGCCCGGCAGGCGGGACTGCCGGTGATCGCCGTACGGCACGACGCCGAACGCCTGGGCCGCAGCAGGCCGGTCCGGCCGGGGCTGTCCCGGGCGTTGACCGGGGCCGTCCGCGACTTCCGGGCCGACCTCGTGCACGCGTACGAGTTCTCGGTGGCCCTCGACGCCTTCTACGGCCCGCACCTGCGCCTCGGCACGCCGGTCGTCACCACCGTGTACGGCATGGCGGTCCCACGCTGGCTGCCCCGCTACGGCGGCCTCGTCGTCGGCACCGCCCAGCTGGTGGCGGAGACGGCGGCGTTCCGACCGCGACCGGCACTGATCGAACCCCCGGTCAACACCGATGTCGACGACCCGGCCGTGGTCGACGGCCACCCGTTCCGGCAGCGGCACGGCATCGGCCCGGACGAGATCGTGGTCGGCGTGGTGTCCCGGCTCGAGCCGGACATGAAGGCCGAGGGCGTGCTGCGGGCGATCCGCGCCCTGCCGCTGCTCGACGACAACCGACTCCGGTTGGTGGTGACCGGCGGCGGCCCCTCCCAACCCGACGTGGCGGCCGAGGCGGAGCGGGCGAACGCGGCGCTCGGCCGACCCGCGGTGGTGCTGACCGGCCCGATGGACGACCCGCGCGCGGCGTACGCGGCCGCGGACATCGCCCTGGGCATGGGCGGTTCGGCGTTGCGGGCGATGGCCTTCGGACGACCCCTCGTGGTGCTCGGCATCAAAGGCTTCTCCCGGACCTGCGCCCCGGAGACCATCGACTACTTCCTCCGCCGCGGCTTCTACGGCATCGGCGACGGCGACCTGGACCCGGCCCCGCTCGCGGCGCAGATCAGCGAGCTGGCCGGCGACCGGCGACTGCGCGCCGGACGCGGTGACTGGGGACGGCGACTCGTCCTGGGCCGGTTCAGCCTGAAGGCGGCCACCCAGACCCTGCACGAGGTCTACGCCGACGCGCTGCGGCACCGGCCCGGACCGGGGATCCGGCTACGGGAGGGGCTGCGAATGGCCGGGCACAAGGCCACGGCCGATCTGCTGCCCACCACTGCCCGCCAACGGATCAGACGGATGCTCGGGTGAGCGTCGAGGAACGTCCCGCCCCCGCAGCCGAACAACCGCCGCTGTTCACCAGGGCCTCCCGGGCCCTCGGCTGGAGCATGGCCAGCACCATCATCAGCCGGCTCAGCACCCTGGCCATCGGCATCGCGCTGGCCCGGATCCTCGGCCCGGACGCCTTCGGCACCTTCGCGGTGGCCCTGGTGGTGCTGCTGGCGGTGCTCAGCTTCAACGAGCTGGGGGTGAGCCTGGCGATCGTGCGCTGGCCCGGCGACCCCCGGGAGATCGCGCCGACGGTGGCCACGCTCTCGGTGCTCACCAGCACGCTCGTCTACAGCGCGCTCTACCTCGGCGCGCCCCTGCTGGCCCGCGCGCTCGGTGATCCCGGCTCGACCACGGTCATCCGGGTCCTGGGGCTCAGCGTCATCGTCAGCGGCCTCGTGGCGACACCCGTGGCGCTGTTGCAACGCGCGTTCCGCCAGGACCGCAAGACGGTGGCCGACCTGGTGACCAACTGGACCAGCGCGCTGGCGTCGATCGGCCTCGCGCTCGCCGGCAACGGGGCGATGAGCCTGGCCATCGGGCAGCTCGCCGGCTCGCTCGCCGGGGCGGTGCTGTTCATCGCGTTCGCCCCGCAGGGCCTGCGCTTCGGCTTCGACCCGGCGAAGGCCCGCGCCCTGCTCCAGTTCGGCCTGCCGCTCGCCGGCTCCAGCATCGTCGTGTTCGCCACCACCAACCTCGACCGGGTGGTGGTCGGCGCCACCCTCGGCCCGACCGCCCTCGGCTACTACGTGCTGGCGCTGCAACTGGCCAGCTGGCCGGTCACCGTCTTCTCCCAGCCGGTCCGGGCGGTGCTGCCGGCCGCGCTGGCCCGGCTGCAGCACGACCGGCCGGCGATGCGCCGGTCGTTCCTGTCCGCGGTCGGTCTGCTCGGGTCCGTCACCCTGCCGGCGTGCCTGCTGCTGGCCGCGGCAGCGGACGCCCTGATCCGCTTCCTCTACGGCGATGTGTGGCAGCCGGCGTCGGCGGTGCTGCTGTGGCTGGGGCCGCTGGCGGCGCTGCGCATCATCTTCGAGCTGTTCTACGACTACTTCGTGGTGATCGCCGACACCCGGGTGGTGCTGACCGTCCAGATGCTCTGGTTTGTCGTGCTGCTGCCCGCCCTGTACGCAACCTGCGTCTTCGGCGGGCTCTGGCAGGCATCCGCGGTCCAGTTCGCGGTCGCCCTGCTGGTGATCCTCCCGCTCTACCTCGTCTCGCTGCGCCGGGTGGGGATTGCGGCCCTGCCGGTCGCGGTGCGGCTGGGGCCGCCGCTGCTCGGCGCCGCCGTGGTCGTGGCGGTGGCCCTGCTGATGGCCCGGGTCACCGCGATCGACCTGGTGGTGCTCGCGGTGGCCGGGGTCACCGCGCTGGCCGCCATCGGCGTCCTCGGCTACCGGCTGCGACACGTCGTCCGGGAACTCAAGACGGTCGGCTAGTGCGGTGTCAGTGCGCTGAGCAAGAACCTTCACCGGGTTGGCAGCTCGGCGGGTAGGGTTGGCCGATGCCGAGATCGAGGTCTCCGCTGTACGTGGTCGCGGATGTTCATGGTCACCGGTCCGAGTTGCTCACCACACTTCGTGACGAGGGACTTGTCGACCGTGCGGGGCAGTGGTCTGCGGGAGGCGCCCGGCTGTGGCTACTGGGTGACTACGTCGATCGTGGCCCGGACGGGATCGGCGTTATCGATGATGTTCGACAGCTTGCCGTGTCGGCTGCGGCTGCGGGCGGCGAGGTGCGGGCGCTGCTAGGCAACCATGAGGCGCAACTGCTCGCCGCGCACCGGTTCGGCACCGCGCCGATCGTCGGGTGGGATGAGCCCGGCGGCTTTCGAGGTGGTTGGGCGCGGTTCGGCGGGCGCGAGGACGACCTGCGCCGGCTGACCCCGCAGCACGTCGCCTGGATCATGAGCCTGCCCGCAGTCGCGGTTGTCGACGGGTACCTACTTGTCCACTCCGACACCGCGCGGTACCTCGAGTTCGGATCGAGCGTCGGAGCCGTCAACGCGGCCGTGACCGCGGCTATGACCTGTTCGGACAGCGCCAAGTGGCTCGAGTTCTGCGGGCGGATGAGCGATCAGGGTGCGTTTCGTGAGGCTGAGTCGGCGCGACCCGACGATGCGGTGTCGGCGATGCTCCGCGCTCTCGGTGGCGATGTGCTTGTGCACGGGCACAGCACGCTAACCAAGTATTTCGGCGTAGCGCCGCAGGATGTCCGGGATGCGCTGTGGTACGCCGACGGTCGAGTTGTCGCCATCGACGGTGGGGTGTACGAGGGAGGCCGCATCCTGCTCACCCGGCTTGTCTAACTCGTTGCGTTCCCCTGCCCTGGGGAGTGAGACGGCCCTTGGGTGGCGCCTGCGACGGCGATCAGCGACTTCGGTAGCCCCCCCAGCCGTTCAGTCAGAATCCGCGAACGGGGGAACAGCAGCCGCATCTGCGTGTAGTCCACCAGCTCCGTCCACAACACCTCCCGCACCGCCTCGTCCCGTGTCGTGGGGCGGGTGTGCGCGAGTGGCCACCGCCGTGCCAGCAGGGCGCGGGCCGACACCGGCAGGTATTGCATGCCGGGGGCGATCCAGTGGGGTTCGATCGGAAAATGCCGGTACGGGGTTTGTACCCAGTGCCGGTCGGCGAGTTGGTGCACCGCCTCGGCGAACCGTTCGCGTCGCTCATGCCCACCCACATGTTCGAGTACGGAGTTGCTGAACACGAGGTCGTAACGGCGGGCGGCGATCCGCTCGGGCAGTTGGCAGGCGTCGCCGTGGTCCACCTCAGCCCAGTCGGGCAGGTCGGCGGGCGGCGCTTCCAGGTTGACGACGTGCACGTGGGTGGGCCGCACCGGAGCGTGCTGCCACGTGTCGACCCGGCCGCCGAGGTCGATGACGGTCATCTCGGCGAGGTCGGGAAACGTGTCGGCCAGCCAGCGGGCGCGGCGGGCGCGGCGCCGTCCGCCCCAGGATTGATCCGTGTCCACGAGCAGGTTGCGCAGTCGGGGCATGCCGGGGAGGTTACCGCCATGGCTGATCGTCAGCACCGCTGTCGTGAATTGATGTCGAGGTGGATGAGCAGTCGTGACTGCATGGCGTGGGCGGCGGAATGACGGGTGACTGCCGGCCGCCTGCTGGGATGATTCGATTGAGGTAGAGCGAGTTTCTGGGCCCGGGCGAAGGCGGTTGCCTTCGCCCGGGCCGAGTAGTACACCGCAGGGTCAGCCGCAGCGAACGAGCGGAGTGACCTCGCTGAGCACGCGGCCGGTGGCCCAGTCGTACCGGACCGTGGCGTTCCCGCTCCAGGTGCCGACCTTGCGGCAGTCGATGTCGATCGGACCGTAGCCGTACGAGTCGTGCACGATCTTGTTGCCGGTGATCGCGGGGAACCAGCCGCCGCTGGCCCGCAGCGAGTAACCCCCGCCGGCCAGCAGGTTGTCGCGGATCGTCCCGCCGTCGTTGTGCTGGTCCGGAATGAAGATCGGCGCGGTGGGACAGTTGTCGAGGCGCTGGTCGAAGGTGTTGTGCTGCAGGAGGACGGTCGGGCCGTGATGGCCCTGCACGCCGTCGCCGTGCGGGTCCACCGTCTGGCACATCCCGGGTGGTACGGCGAGTCGGGCGTACGAGTCCTCGATGGTCACCGGTCCGGCGCCCGTCCACTCCTTCGCCCCGACCCGCCAGCCTTCCATCCGGTTGAGCACCTTGCAGCGGCGGCAGGTGTAGTTCGCCACCCCGAAGGCGTAGAGCTGGTCGGTGGAGAACTCCTGGCCGGGCGGGTTCACCACCTCGGTGTCCTCGATGAGCAGCCGGCCGTAGATGCGGTCGCCGACGAAGTTGTCGATGGTGCCGTACAGCCGGGTGCGGCGGATGACCACGTTCTCGGCCTTGACCAGGATGCTCCCGGTGACCAGGTGATCCTCCAGCACGGTGCCGGCGCGGGTGATGACGAGGTCTCCCCGGTGCTGCACCTTCGGCGTCCAGCCGGCCGGCACCCCGGTGCAGGCGGCGGTGGGGTAGGCCGGCAACGCGCAGCCACGGCTCGGGCCGGGCGGGGGCGTGGGGCTGGGCGACGAGGTGGGCCTCGGGCTCGGTGTGGGGCTCGGCGTCGGGGCCGGTGTCGACGGGCTCGGTCGCGGCGTACCGGTGACCGGCGGTTGGCTGTACGTCGGCGTGGGGCGGGGAGACCGGCGGCGCCGCCAGTCGTGCCTGTCCTGGTGGCCCTTTGCCGCCGCAGCCCGGACCGTGGCTCCGGAGCGGGCCTCCGTCGGCTGTGGGCGACTTGCCGCGTACGAGTTGACGGCGAGCACGCCGGAGGTCGCGAGCAGCACCGCCAGTGTGCCGACGACGGCGAGCCGTCGGGTCACGCGGTACCCGCGTCTGGGCTTCATGTTTGTCTACTCCTCACGGTCCTGGGTCGGCGCGGCTCATGCCGCGGCCCGGATCGGTGGGTGGTACCGGCGAGGCCGGGTGGGGTGGCGGGGTAGAACGGGACGGTCGGAGACGGAACCCGGTTGGGACGGGACGATCCCGCGACCGTCGGGTGGTGGCCGACCGGGCGGGCAGGTTCGGGCCGACGACTGACGGATATCCGGCGTAGCTGCCGACCCGCCGCGGTAACGCGAGGTATCGTCGCGGCAGCCCCCCGCCGAACCGGCCGCCTGGCCGGATCCAGCCATGCCCGGTCGGGGCCGCGCATGCCGGACGTTCGAGGGAGTCTGCGGTGGTAGACCGGAGCTTGTGCGGCGATCCGCTGCGGGCCGTCCGCCCCGTTGACGCCCCGCGCCCTGCCGATTACCGGCGGTACGGTCGCCCTGCCTCGGGCCGGACGAACTGAATGGGGGTCCGGGTCGAGCCCGTCACCGGCGCACAGGTGAGCGCGGCAGGACACTTCCTCCATACCCACCTTAACGGTCAAGTCGCCGTGGAGGCATGGGTACGGGCGGTCGATGTGCCCTGGAAGATCGACGCCCCTAACCACGGCATGATGCTGGTCGCCGACGGTGGGAAGGTCGTCGGCGTGCTGCTCGCCTTCTACTCCGAGCGCACCGTGGCCGGGCGCACGGAGCGGTTCTGCAACCTCGGTGCCTGGTGCGTGCTCCCCGAGTTCCGCTTCCACAGCCTCAAGCTGCTCAAGGCGCTGCTGGCTCAGCCCGGCTACCACTTCACCGACCTGTCGCCGAGCGGCAACGTGGTGCCGATCAACACGCGGCTGGGGTTCCGCTTCCTGGACACCACCACCGCGCTGATGCCGAACCTGCCCTGGCCGTCCCGGCCCGGGCGTCGCCTGGTCAGCGCCGACCCGGAGGTGATCCGCCGTACGCTCGCCGGGCCCGACCTGGAGCGCTACCTCGACCACGCGGAGGCGCCGGCGGCCCGGCACGTCGTGCTGGTCGACGGCGACGAGTGCTGCCACGTCGTGTTCCGTCGGGACCGCCGCAAGCGGTTGCCGCTGTTCGGGTCGATCCTGTACGTCAGCAACCCCGCCCTGTTCCGGCGGATGCACCGGATGCTGCTGCGTCACCTGCTGCTGCGGCACGGTGTGTTCGCCACCCTCGCGGAGCTGCGGGTGGTCGGCGGACGCCCGCCGCTGTCGGTGCTGCTGCCCGACACCCGGCGAAAGATGTTCCGCAGCGACAGCCTCGACCCCGACGACGTCGACTACCTCTACAGCGAGCTGGTCTGTCTCAGCTGGTGACCGGGCCCCGGACGAGAGGGACGAACCCCGACATGCGCACTCAACTTCACGAGCTGGTCGCCGACGCGGCCGCCCGGCGGGGCGACGCACCGGCACTGACCTACAAGGACGACACGGTCAGCTACGCGCAGCTCTGGCGGGGCGTGGCCGCGGTGGGTGTGGGTCTGCGCCGGCTCGGCGTGCAACGCGGCGACCGGGTGGCCGTCTGGACCGAGAAGCGGATCGAGGCCGTCGAGGCGGTCTTCGGCACCTCCGCCGCCGGCGGTGTCTTCGTACCGGTCAACCCGCTGCTGCGGCCCCGGCAGGTAGGCCACATCCTGGCCGACTGCGCGGTGCGGGTGCTGGTCACCACCCCGGAGCGGTACGCGCTGCTCCGTGAGGAGTTGGAGCAGGTCAAGTCCGTCGAGCAGGTGGTCCTGATCGGCGGTACGGGCGCCGGCGCCGGCGCCGGCCGGCCGGCGGTGACCGCCTGGGCGCAGCTGCGCGACGGCGACCCGCTCCCGCCGCACGGGACCGGCATCGACGTGGACATGGCGGCGATCCTCTACACCTCCGGCAGCACCGGCAAGCCGAAGGGCGTCGTGCTCTCGCACCGCAACCTGCTCGCCGGGGCGGCCAGCGTCAGCGGCTACCTGGCGAACTCCGCCGACGACGTGATCCTGGCTGCGCTGCCGCTCAGCTTCGACGCCGGCTTCAGCCAGCTCACCACCGCCTTCACCGTCGGCGCCCACGTGGTGCTGATGAACTACCTGCTCCCGAAGGACGTGGTGCGGCTGTGTGCCCGGCACCGCGTCACCGGGCTGACCTGCGTACCGCCGCTGTGGTTGCAGTTGGCCGGGCAGAACTGGCCGGCGGAGGCCAGCACCCACCTGCGGTACTTCGCCAACACCGGTGGGCGGATGCCCAAGGCCACCCTGGACAAGCTGCGGGCGATCTTTCCGACCGCGTTGCCGTACCTGATGTACGGGCTGACCGAGGCGTTCCGCTCCACCTACCTCGATCCGTCCGAGGTGGACCGTCGGCCCGACTCGATCGGCAGGGCGATCCCCAACGCGGAGGTCCTCGTGGTCCGCCCGGACGGCACGCCCTGCGAGCCGGGGGAGGAGGGCGAGCTGGTGCACCGCGGCGCGCTGGTCGCCCTCGGCTACTGGAACGACCCGGCGCGGACGGCCGAACGGTTCCGCCCCGCCCCCGGCCGGGACGGGGAACTGCTGCCGGAGCCGGCGGTCTGGTCCGGCGACACCGTCGTCCGTGACGAGCAGGACTTCCTCTACTTCGTTGGCCGGATCGACGACATGATCAAGACGTCCGGATACCGGGTCAGCCCCACCGAGATCGAGGAGGTCGTCTACGGCAGTGGCCTCGCCGGTGACGCGGTGGCGCTCGGCCTGCCCGATCCGTCGCTCGGCCAGCGGGTGGTGCTGGTGGTGAGCCCACCCGACGGCGCCGAGGTCGACCGGGCGGCGCTGCTCGCGGCCGTCAAGCGGGAGCTGCCGCCGTACATGCTGCCCCGGGAGATCGTGGTGCGTCCCGCGTTGCCCCGATCGCCCAACGGTAAGTTCGACCGGAACCTCCTACGCCAGGAGTTGACCTCGTGACCAACCACCCCGCCGCGGCCTTCGACCGCGATGCAGGCCGGCTCGCCGTGGGCGGCGTCCCGGTCGACCGCCTCGCCGAGCGCGTCGGCGGCACGCCCTTCTTCGCGTACGACCGTGGGTTGCTCACCGGACGGGTGCAGCTCCTGCGCGCCGCGCTACCGGACGAGGTGCAGCTCAGCTACGCGGTGAAGGCGAACCCGATGCCCGCCGTGGTGCAGCACCTCGCCGGGCTGGTGGACTCCTTCGACGTGGCCTCCGCCCTGGAGATGCGCACCGCCCTCGACACGCCGATGCCGCCGCACCGGGTCAGCTTCGCCGGCCCGGGCAAGACCGACGCGGAGCTGCGTCAGGCCATCGCCGCGGGCGTGACCATCGAGATGGAGTCCGAGAACGAGGCCGACCGGGTGGCCGTACTGGGCCGCCAACTCGGGCTCCGGCCACGCGTCGCGGTGCGGGTCAACCCGGACTTCGCGGTCAAGGGCTCCGGCATGCGCCTCGGTGGTGGCCCGCAACAGTTCGGTGTGGACTCCGAGCGGGTACCCGCCCTGCTCAAGGAACTGGCCAACGCCGACGTCGAATTCCTCGGCTTCCACGTCTTCGCCGGCTCGCAGAACCTACGCGCCGACAGCCTCTGCGAGGCGCAGCGCCGCACCGTCGACCTGGCGATCCAGCTGGCCGAGGAGTCTCCGCTGCCGGTGCGCTACCTCAACCTGGGCGGCGGCTTCGGCATCCCGTACACCGACCGGGACGAGCCGCTGGACCTCGCGGCGATCGGGGCGAACCTCGCCGACCTGGCCCGGGGGCCGATCCGGCAGGGGCTACCCGAGGCGCGGGTCGTGATCGAACTCGGCCGCTACATCGTCGGCGAGTGCGGCGTGTACGTCACCCGGGTGGTCGACCGGAAGGTCTCCCGGGGTCGCACGTACCTGGTCGTGGACGGTGGACTGCACCACCAGCTCGCCGCCTCCGGCAACTTCGGTCAGGTGATCCGCCGCAACTACCCGATCGCGGTGGCGGAGCGGATCGACGCCGAGCCGGCCGAGACGGTCACCGTCGTCGGTTGCCTCTGCACCCCGCTCGACCTGCTCGGCGACGCCGTGACGCTGCCCCGGGCGGACGTCGGTGACCTCATCGTCCTGTTCCAGGCCGGCGCGTACGGACTCACCGCCAGCCCGACCGCCTTCCTCAGCCACCCGGCCCCGGCCGAGGTGCTGGTCTGATCGCCCGACAAGGAGAAACTGTGGACGTCACTCACGCGGAGACCATTGACGAGGTCCGGGAGGTCGTGGCCTCGGTGCTCGGCATCGAGGACCGGGCGGCCGAGCTGGACGCGTCGACGCCGCTGCTGGACAACGTGCCGGAGCTGGACTCGATGGCCGTGCTCGAACTGGTCGCGGCGATCGAGGAGCGGTTCGACTTCACCGTCGACGACGGTGACGTGAGCGCCGAGCTGTTCGAGACGCTCGGTAGCCTGGCCGCCTTCGTCGCCGACCGCCGGCCGTAGCCGGCGCCCGCGACGTGCGGCAGTCCACGGAACCGGCGCCCGACCGCGCCCCGGCCACCCCACGCGGCCGCCGGCGCGGGCCGACGGCGATCCCGGCAACCCTGACCGTGCTGGCGGTGCTCGCCGTCGGTGGCGCGGTCGCGGTGGCCCGGCTGGCCCACACCGACGGGGAGCAGGCCGCCGTGGCGGACGCGACCCCGAGCGCGCCGGTGGCGAGCGGGTCGCTGCCGGAGTCCGGCGCGGCCTCGTCGACGCCCTCGCCCGGCGCCAGCCAGGGGCTGGGTGCCCGTCCCACGACTTCGGGCTCCGCCACGCCATCGGCCACCAAGCCGTCCGCCACCACCGCGCTGACCGGCTTCCCGGGGGCCGGCAACACCGGGGTGCCCGACGGCGTACGACTCTCGGCCTACTCGGGGCCCTGCACGATCACCCGGGCCAACGCGGTGATCGACAAGCGGCACGTCCGCTGCTCGCTGCTCATCAAGGCGAAGAACGTGGTGATCAAATCCAGTCAGGTCGACGGCACGATCCGGCTGGAGGGCGCGAGTCACTCGGTGCGCATCGAGGACTCCTTGATCGACGGCGGCCGGGCGTACGCACCCACCGTCGGCTTCGAGAACGTCACCGTGCTGCGCTCCGAGATCCGGGGCGGCCAGCACAACGTCAACTGCTACCGCAACTGCCTGGTCCAGGACTCCTGGCTGCACGGCCAGTACCTGCCCGACGGCGGTGACTGGCACCTCAACGCCTTCCTGTCCAACGGCGGCAGCGACATCCAGCTGGTGCACAACACCCTGGCCTGCGACCGGCCCACCAACGCCGCCGGCGGCGGCTGCACGGCCAACGCGTCCATCTTCGGCGACTTCGGACCCAACACGAACTACACCATCCGGAACAACCTCTTCGTGGCCTCCGCCGAGATGTCCTACTGCTTCTACGGCGGCTACGAGGATCACAAGAAGTACGGCACCCAGGTCAGCGGGATCGTGGTCACCGGCAACGTCTTCCAACGCGGCCGCAACGGCAAGTGCGGCGGTTACGGGCCGGCGACCTCCTGGTCCCGCTCCGCACCCGGCAACGTGTGGCAGGACAACGTGTGGAGCGACGGCAAGCCACTACCCCCGGACTGATCCGCGGGTTCGGAGTTCGAGTCCCTGGCGGCCTGAAGGCATCAAGACGCGAACCGCTTCAGCGGACTTGATGTTCCGCGCGTTCGCGGGCGGGCTCCCGAGATCTGATGGCTCGTCCGGACACCGCAGTCCGGTTGGCTATTCTGGCCGGCCGGCTCGCATGTGGGCGGCGAGACGGTCGCTGATGACGGTGAGCCGGGGGAGATGGCTGCTGGCGTACCAGTCGGCCTTGTGCTTGCGGAGCAGTTGCTCACCGTGTTCGTGCCAGACGAAGGCGGGTTTGCCGGTGGCCGCTCGTAAGACGCGATCGGCGTTGTCGGGGTGGCGGGCGGCGAGCCGCTGCAGCGGGACCGGGTCGACGCTGTCATCGTGGACGTATGCCTTGACGACGTCCTTGTGCCGGCGGCGGCGCATGAGGTCGGGGTCGGCGAAGGCCTGCTCGGCGAGGGCATAGTCGGCGTACATGCCGAGGCCGGCCTGCTGGTCGTAGATCACGCCGATGGTTTCCACCGTGTCATCGAGCCAGTCCAGGCTGGTCGGTGGGGCGGTGCCGGATCTGCCGGAGTAGGCGTCCCAGAACTCGCGCATGGCCCTGTCGAGCTCGTCCACGCCGAGGGTGACCTCGTCGTTGCCGAAGTGCGCGACGAACGCGGCATGTTGGGCGCGTTGTAGATCCCACGCGTGGGCGAGGCGCTGCGGGTTGTGGAAGACGAGTGCCGGCTGCTCGGTGGCAAGCCGGATGGCCTCGTTGTAGGCGTTGGCCTGGTCCTGGGCGGTATAGAGGGCGGTGGTTCCGCTGAGTAGCCAGTCGTCGTGAACGGGCACGATGCGGCTGCCGATGAACGAGCCGGGCGGCATCCGGTCGAAGATCGGCTCGTCGGTGTTGGTGCGGATACGGTAGGGCAGCTCGTCGATGAGGTTCATGGTGTGCAGGACAGGGCCGTCGCGTCCGGTTACCTCGAAAACGCCCTCACGTACGTCACGCCACCCGAGGAGGAACTCGCGCTCGGTGTCGGACAGATCGGGATGGGCTTCGACGAACAGGTCGATGACGGCGCGCCCGTCGTGCAGGCGGTGCTGCTGGATGAACCAGTCGAAGAAGTTCGACAGCTCTGCCTCGTCTTCAACGACGACGACCCGCCCGAACCGGGCTCGGATCTCCTGCCGGAACGCGCGGTCGAAGCGAGGCTTCCGCGCGTAGTCGAGCACCTCACGCTTCAGCGTCACACTGCGCTGTACCAACTGGTCGATCGATGACATCCGTCCGTCCTTCGTCAGGCCAAGACTATGCCCGTGTCATGCCTCGCCTTTGCGAGGGGTGGGCGATCGTCATTGTTTCGCGGCTCCGGCGATCCGGCTCGGGCGTTCGGCTTGCATGGTCCATCGTCGGGTCGGCGGGGTTCCTGTGGTTCAGTCGGCGAGACTGAACGGCGTGGAACTGCTGATCGCCAGGAACCCGGACGAGGCATCGACCCTGCCGTACCTGCTGAAGGTGCCGTTGGGCGATGGGCTGGTGTTCCGGGCGCGCGACACCTGGCCGCGTACATCGGCGGTGTACCTGCACCCCGTCTGGTCCGACGAGTGGCCCGACAGCCCGGAGATCGTCGAGCGGGTGCCGGTGCGGTCGTGCGTACGCCGGGGTGCGGCGATCGACCTGGTCCTCGACCGCGGTCGGGAGAACCGGTCGCAGATCGTCTACACGATGGCGAGGGGCCGGGAGGTGGTGTTCTGGCAGTCACCGCGTACTCGCAAGCAGGCCAGACCGCAGGTGAGCACACCCAGTGCCCGTGCCGCGGGACTGACCGACCTGTCGGTGGTCGTCGACTCGCACGAGCGGTACGCCTACACGTTCGCCGGCAAGCCCGTCACGGTCGCCAGACGGGCCCTGCCCTGCGGCGACTACGGCCTGGAACAGCAGGGGCACCTGGTGGCCTCGGTTGAGCGCAAGAGCCTGGCCGATCTGGTTGCCTCGCTGACGTCCGGCAAGTTGAAGTTCGCGCTCGCGGACCTGGCCGCGCTGCCCCGGGCCGCGCTGGTGGTCGAGGATCGCTACTCGCAGGTGTACGCACTGACTCGGGTGAGACCGGCGGTAGTGGCCGACGGTTTGGCCGAGGTGCAGGTGGCCTGGCCCAACGTGCCGATCGTGTTCTGCGAAACCCGCAAGCTCGCCGAGGAGTGGGTGTACCGCTTCCTTGCCGCCGCCCACGTCTGGGCCGTCAGCGAGGCGCTCGCGACCGAGCAGGTGGGGAAGGCGTCGACGCCTGTCGAAACTGCGGCACCCACCGTGTCGCAACCGTCGACCCGGGAGATCCGGGTCTGGGCCCGGCTCAACGGCATCGACGTGCCCGACCGCGGCCGGCTGCGTCCGGAGGTAGTCCAGGCCTGGCACGACGCGCACCCGTTCCCGACAATGCCCGACGCAGAATGAACGGGAGGCCGCCGGTGCTGGAGATATCGGACCTCGACCTCGACGCGATCGTCATGGCGTTGCAGAGCCAGGACGCCTACGAGCAGCTCTGGCTGATCGACTCTGCGACCGGCGAGATCACGTTCACGTCCAGGGAACTCGATCCGGATCTGGACCTCGACGACTCCGACCTGATCTGGATCGATCCGCTGCCATCCCGCGTGTGGTATCGGGACGGAGCCGGCGGTTGATACGACGCTGACCCCGACGACGGGCCCGTTGCACCGCCATCACGCCGAACCGGGGCCACCGGCAGGGGTCAGCCGTGACCAGTAGAAACCGGTTCGCGGTCCGCTGACCACGGCGTACCACAGGTTCGATTCGCGAACCATCGCAACTGACGAGCCAGCCGATGCCTTGACCGGCCCTGTTGCGAGGTAGATCCGAGGAGAAACGGGGATCGGGTTCCCTCCGTGGTGGCTCACCTCGGCGTCTGGGTAGGTGAGGGGGCGATCCGTTGATGAATGAGGACCGGGCTCGGGCCGGTTTCGCCGAGTTCGTACGGGCGGAGAACGCCAAGTCGACTCGGTTCGCCTACCTGCTCACTGGTGATCGGCAGCACGCCGAGGATCTGGTCCAGGTGGCCCTGGCCCGGGTCGCAATCCGCTGGGAGCGCCTCGACGACCCGGGCGCGTACCTGCGTCGGGTGCTGTACACCCAGGCGGCCAGTTGGTGGCGGTGGCGGCGGGCGCGCCCGCCGGAACAGCTTGACGGGTTCGTGCCGGACCGGCCGGCGGGTCCCGGCGTTGATACTGACTTACGGGTGGTGCTACGGGCGGCGCTGGCTCGGTTGACCGTGCGGCAGCGGGCGGTGCTGGTGTTGCGCTACTACGAGGACCGCACCGAGGCAGAGACCGCCGAGCTGCTCGGCTGCCGCGTCGGCACGGTCAAGAGCCAGACACGGCACGCCCTCGGCCGGCTGCGCACCCTCGCCCCCGAGCTGGCCGAACTCGTCGGCCAGGCCCGACAGGAGGTGACCAAATGACCAGCCGACTCCGTGAGACGCTGCACGGCCTCGCCGACGGCGTGCCGGCGGCCGCCGTACCTGAGGAGTTCTTTGACCGGGCGCGGGCCCGCCACCGACGTCGCCGGGCCGCCGCAGCCGGTGTGCTCGCCGTCCTGATGCTGCTGCTCGGCACGGGGTACGCGCTGCGCGCGGGACCCGTCCGGTGGCCCGCGGCGGCCGACCCCACCGCTCCCGGCCTGCCCACCCGGTTGGTTGATCCGCCGCTGCGCACCGCGACCGTGGGCCAGTCGGCACCCGGCGTGGCGGCGATGCTCTTCGGCGGACCAGCAGTGCGCGACGACTGGAACGAGACTAGGTTGGGGGTGCTGGCCGCAGACACCGACCGGTACCGTGCCCTCGCGCCTGCGCAGCGCCAAACTGCGGGGTTTGAGGCTTTGCTCTCCCCAGACGGACGGTACATCTGGGCCGGCGGGTTGCTCTATGACTTGACGTCCGGCCGGTCCGCCCCGGCTGGCATCGACGGCGACCCGCTCGCCTTCGCGCCCGACGGCAAGCGCCTCGCCTACGCCGACCACGAGACTTTCACCCCGCCGAACACCTACGCCACCCCGTACGTCGGGCTGTACGACCGGGACCGCCGCGCCGACGTGTTGCGGGTGCGGGTGGGCACCGCCTGGGTGCCACCCGGACAAGCAGCGGTCTCACCAGACGGTGGTGAGCTGGCCGTGCAGGTGCGCGACGAGGTGTGGTTGACCCGGGTCGCCGACGCGGACCCCGACGGCACCGCCGCGCCGTATCGGAAGCTGCCGCTGACCGGCGGCCGGCTACCCGGGGCAGGTTCCTGGCTGCCCGACGGGCGGTCGGTGGCCACCCTGACCCGGTCGACCTGCACAGACTGCCCGGTGCCGTCGTACCCGCGTACCTGGCGGCTGGAGACCCGCACCGTGGCCGACGGCGCGGTGGCCCCCAGGCTGCTCGCCTTCCCCGACCTGCGCTCCGCCACGTACGTCCACCTCGTCGGGTGGCGCTCGGCGGACGAAGCGGTCGCGCTGGTCGGGGTGCCCGGCCCGGCGGCGGTGGACCACCCGGAAACCCACGACATCGCCTCCAGCCCGTACCAGGAGCAGGGCACGGCGTCGGTCCAACTGATGCTGCTACGTCGAGGCGCGGCCTCACCCGAGGTGCTCTTCCGCACCCCCGCCGGGATCACCGAGCTCACGGTCGCCGCCGGCCTCGCCATCGACGGCACCGTACGCGAGTCCGGCCGCCCCGACTTCGGCCCACCACCGATGTGGCTTGTCGCGGCAGGAGCAATCCTCACCGCAATCGCGGGCGCCTCACTGCACTCACTCGTGGGGTACCTGCGCCGCAACAGACGTCGAGAAGCCAGCCGCCGTAGATGAGGTGCATCGGACGCGAGAGTTTCCACTTAGCTGGCACCACGGACATCGTCCGAGCGGCCCGCGACATGCTGCCGCCGAACCCCGACATCAGGGTATCGCTAAGTAGCCGAAGTGAGGATGTCTCGCTCAGGGATCCCTGCGTCGACCACACACAGCTCGTCGGGTCACGCGCCATCGGTATCGAGGCCGGCGACGATCGCCCGCGCGACCGGAGACGGATCGGATCCATCAATCGCGAAGCCGTCTTCGACGTAGATGCCAGGCTGGGCCATCATCCGCGGCGTCAGGCCGCGGTGCGGCCATGTCGCAGTGTGCACGATAAACGGGTGGCACAGGAATACGTCGCCGGCGCGCCCGGTGGCGTGGACGACCGTGCGGCACATGACCGACGGGCGCACGCGAGACATGGAATCATCACCGCTCATCCCGGTCTCGCCCGCAGGCGCCAGGATGCTCGGCATCACCAGATGCGATCCGATCGCTATCCGGGTCGGCGCGTCGTCCTCGCCCACGTCACTGAACAGGAACAGCGCGAGCAGGCCGCGCGTACGCGAGCGTACGTTGGCCCAATACTCGCCGTTGACCTCGTAGCTTCCCTCGATGTGCCAGCCGACGTCGCCCGGGTACTCCTCGGAAGGGAAACGCACCGGCACCGAGCCGCCGACGCCTCGGCGCCGCGCCCAGCGTCCAGGGCCGATCAACGCGTCGTACGCGGACCACAGCGCACGCGCGGTGCCGGCGGCCTCGAACGGACCACCATCCGGGCATGGGACCCGGACGACGGGACGAGTCCACGTCGCGGGGTCGCGAGTCACGCCTTGCGAGGCAAGTGCTGTCCAGATGTCTTCCCTGCAGGCGGCGGTGACGTCTGGATCGACGGCGCCGCGCACGACGACGTACCCGTCCCGCTCGAACTGCTCGATCTCGCGGCTGTCCATGACATCAGTCTGCAGAACACCTACGCACCGGGCATCCGATATCCGGCGGCCGCGAATGCTGCCGGGCTCGACTCGCGATCAGCCCCGCGGTGCCGTAAACGGGTGCACCGCAAGCCGTCATCGCCTGTCGCCGTCCACAGTGCTTGGCTGCCAGTCAGGTGCGCGCCGACGGCCATTCCAGCGAGCGGCTGGTCCGCTGATCTATCGTGCCCGCCGGGGTTCGCTGGCACGTTGGCCGAGATTGCCGTGGTTGCAGGGAGGTTGTTCGGTGTCCGAATCGGTGTTCCTGACGGCGGCGATCGCCGTCGCGAAACCGCGCCTGCGGGCGTACCTGAGAGCACCGGTCAAGCCGGCATCGGGATGGTCGCAACAGCAATGGGCCGGCATCACCGTGGCGGGGCGTGACGACGACGAGCGGCAGCAGCACCGTGAGGAGCTACCCGCGGCAATCGATGAATGTGACCAGTGGATCGACGGCGACTACGCGACCGTGTTCCGTGACTTGGCGCATGACGACGAGCTGATGTTCCGGTTCGACGAGGCTACCGGGTCGCTGGCCATCGACTTCTCCGTCCGGGTCGACTTCCGACTGCCGACGCTGGTCTGGGCGTTCGCGGTCCTTCGCGGGATCGCCGAGTTCATGACAGACGGCGACAACGGGACATTGACGGTGACCGCCGACGGGAACGAGGACCGGATCCTGATGCATCTCACGCCGAAACACACGGCATTCCTGGACGGGAACCGTGACGTCAGGGCCCGCGCGGAGGCAGCGGATTGGGAGATCGACATTCGATCCGCGGCCTGTGACGCCTATCAGCCCGATTCCGCCGCCGAAACGATCGATTGGCTGGTCAACGACTAACGACCTCGCGGGGTGTGTGCGGCCGTAGGCCGCCATCGATGCCAGGTCATCCTGCGTCCCGCCGGCTGCCCGTGCCCGAAGCGTGCCGGTCAGAGATCAAAGAGGGTTTCGGCCTGGGGCGGGTCGAGGACGTTACGCAGATCGGTGATGCTGCGACGCCATGCCGGGCCTTCCGAGGCTTCCTCCCAGTAATCGGCAAGCCACGAGCCCGTCGCTGTCACACGGTCCAGAGCATCGATGGCCAATTGCCGGAGGTAGGTTGGGAATCGCGGCATCGGTGTGGATGGCCACCAGACAAGGGAATCACCTCACCGTCCGGGCACTGCGCCGCGACCAGAGCCGCAGCCGCCACAGCCCGCGGGATCGGCCACAGGCCCGGATCGTCCGCGGTGTCAACGACACGCTCGAGCGCTCTGCCGACCAGTTCAACGCGCGCGGCCGTCGTCGCCTCGTCCAACTCGATGGCGAAGTCCGCGGCGTCGTCGTTGCCGAACGGGCTGACATCCCAGAAGCCCACCGCCGCCACCCCGTTCTCGTGTACGCGCGATCTTCGCACCCCGCCCCGGGGAGGCGTCATGAGGCCGGCACGACACGGTGCGGCACAGGTCGAATCCGGCGCCGCCGTACACCGGAAGGCAGGTACCACCCCCAGATGCTCCCCACCCTGTTCACCATCGATCAGACCAGCCCGGGACAGCTCAGCACCATGGCCAAGCCCCGCGGAGGTGACTGGCTCACCGACGAGATGGCTGCCCTGCACGCGGCCGGCGTCGACATCCTCGTCTGCGCCCTCACGGCCGCGGAACTGGACGATGTCGACCTCGTCGACGAACCGAGGGCAGCCCGCCACGCTGGGATGGAATTCGTGCCCATACCGATCCGCGACCGTGGCGTCCCCGACCCCGCCACCGTCCTGCCCGAACTCCAGCGACTCGCCGCACAACTCCGCCACGGCGCACACATCGTCACCCACTGCCGTTTCGGCATCGGCCGCGCGTCACTGCTCGCCACCAGCATCCTCGTCCTCAACGGCCTCCCACCGGATCTGGCGTGGAGTCAACTCGAACACGCCCGCGGCCTCACCGTCCCCGACACACCGGAACAACGCATCTGGCCCCACGAACTACTCGCGCGAGCTAACGGGCAGGCGGCCGTCGCCCGGATGACCTGGCTTACCTGAAGCAGGTAGCTGACTGCACCGGCGTCGAGGTTTGAGGAGCGCCCGTAGCCGGTCTCGGCACCGCAGGTGCAGGCGTCGCCTGCGCCAGCTGGTGGGCCGGGCTACGTGCCTTGCAGGAGGTCCAGCAGCCGTATGACCAGTGGGATCAACGCGCACCCGACCAGTCCGATCGCCGCCGCGACGGTTCCGGAGATGACCGGGTTGGCCTTCCATCTGGTGCTGCGCACTCTGATCGCCATGATCGTGATACCGATCGTGCTGCTCAGGACGAACGCGAGCGCCCCGTAGGCGATGGCGGCGAAGACGATCAGGTCTTCCCAACCGTCGACACCAGTTCTGGCCTGCCACGCGACCCAGCCGACGAAGGCGAGGTAGAGCAGCGCGTACCACGCCGGCACGGTGACGATCGCGGCGACTTTGGCCCGGGTGCTGCGAGGCGTGCCGGGCGCCGGAACCTCAGGTTCGGTCATGCTGCCACTGTGACCAGCGAAGGCGAGCCGGCGCATGAGTAGCGCTACCCAGCTTTGGCGGAGGCGTATGCCCGCGGGCGAGGTCAGACCGTGGCGTGCCCGTGTCAGCTTTCGGCGGGACGGGCGGTGGTCGGCTGCGCCGGCCAGAAAGGCCACTCCTCGAACGAGCTGCAGCGCCCGTCATCGGCGAAATGCATGATCCACAGGTCGCGGTACTCCTGATCGACTGGGTCGCCGTACCGAACCTCTACCCGCGCCACCGCAGTGTCGCCGTCGACCGCGACGACGTCACTGGTCATCTGGAACACCTCACCGGGGCCGTCCCGCTCGTCCTCCCACACCCGGGCTATGGCAGGCAGGCCGATGATCGGT
Organism: Micromonospora sp. NPDC051296; assembly: GCF_040682255.1. Taxonomy (NCBI): domain Bacteria; kingdom Bacillati; phylum Actinomycetota; class Actinomycetes; order Micromonosporales; family Micromonosporaceae; genus Micromonospora; species Micromonospora sp. NPDC051296. The sequence goes on from NZ_JBFBAO010000033.1 coordinate 19,949, forward strand.
TTCTGGTACGGCCCCTGCAGATAGTTAGCCTGGGCGGTGAAGATCGTGGCGAGCACCTCCGTTCCCGGCGTCCGCCACGCCTGCTCGTAGGCCGCGAGCCAGCCAGCCACCTGCTTCCTGTCCATAAGTGCCAGCTTGCCATTCGACCGGTCCCGGCGCGGTCGGTCAGCGCACCACGGCCGGGGACCAGGCGTCGGGGATCAGCAGGCGCGGCTGGCCGCTGCCGTCGGCCGGGGCGGTCCAGACGTCGCTGGAGGCCGAGGCCGCGTCGGCTCGCGGCAGGCCGTAGAGCACCGTGTCGTCGTCGAGCCATTCGACCTGGTCGTCCACGCTGCGGACCTCGCTGAGCAGGGTCTCCGTCTCGGTCGTCAGGTCGTACACCGCCAACCGCCAGCGGCCCGGGGGGAGGTAGCCGCGCTTCTTGAACGCCACCCGAGTGCCGTCCGGTGACAGGGACGGGCATTCGACGTCCTCGCGCAGGGCGGTCACCGTCCGGCCCGCCAGGCTGCCTTCGACCAGCCAGGTCTTGCCGCCCGAGGCGGCGGTGGCGTAGAAGCGGTCGGCGTCGGCGAAGGTGACGCCCCACAGGTTCTTGTCGACCGCGGTGACCACCCGGCCGCCGATCAGCAGCTTGAACTCTTCGATGTCGCCCACCACCTCGCCGCCGGCGCGGGTGACGACGGTGCGGGTGGAGAACTGGCCGGGGTTGGCGTACGAGTCACCGGAGACGAAGCTGGTGGTGGCGACCAGCGAGCCGTCGGCGGAGAGCCGGGTGCGGCTGGGCACACCGGTCAGCGGCAGGTCCCGGGTCGGCGTCCAGTCGGCGTCGAGCAGTTGGGCGGCGTACGTGGTGACGATGCCACGGTCGGCGGAGAGGCAGACCGCGTGGTCGGCGGTGGCGTACACCCGTTCGCAGGAGATCGGGGTGAACGTGCGGGGGCCGTCGGGTGCGGTGAGCGGCACCACGGCGACGCGTCCGTACTGCTGACCGAGGGCGGTGCTGCGGAACACCAGGTGCGGTTGGGTACGAAGTGGCGTGAGCGCCTCGCCGGTGGCGACCGGCGTCGCCGCCGCTTCGAGGCTGGCCTGGACGTGCCGGACCCGCCACACGTAGCCACCGGCCCCGACGACCGCGAGTAGCAGGACGGTGCCGAGCACCGCCAGTCGGATCCGCAGACTCATGCGGTGGCCTCCGTCCGGTCGGTGCCGCGTAGCAGCCAGGCGGCGACCGGCACTGCCGTGGCGAGCAACCCGGCGAACAGCAGCAGCGACGCCCCCGGCCCCTGGAGGCTCCAGAGCAGACCGAACAGCAGCGAGGAGCCGAACCGGGCGAGCACGACCACGGTCTGCGCGGCGGCGATGCCGCTGCCCCGGGCCTCGGCCGCGACCAGGCGGCTGACCAGCGCGGGCAGCACTCCGTCGGTGGCGGCGTAGTAGACGCCGAGGCAGAGCAGCACGGCGAGGGTGAGCGTGAGGCCGCCGGCGGGCAGGGCCGCCAGCAGGTAGCAGGCGAGCAGCGCGCCGTGGCCGGCGACCAGGACGCGGGCCCGGCCGACGCGGTCGGCGAGCCGCCCCATGGGTACGGCCAGCCCGAGGTAGGCGACGCTGGTGCCGACGTACAGCAGCGGGAACCAGGTGGCGGCGAAGTCGTCACGGTCCTGCAGGGCCAGGTAGAGGAAGCCGTCGCCGACGGTGACCAGGCCGAGCAGCCCCGCCGCGAGCAGTGGGCGGCGCAGCCGCCGGCCGCTGACCTCGGCGGCGACCCGACGCAGCCCCAGCCGGGCTCCCTGGGTCGCCGTCTTGAGGTTGGGCACGAACAGGACCAGGACCGCGACGCCCACCACGGCGACCGCGAACGACACCACGAAGATCGAGTCGTAGCTGCCGGGTACGGCGGCCAGCAGGGCGAAGGCGACCAGTGGTCCGAGGGCGGCGCCGAACGTGTCGAGTGTGCGGTGCACCCCGAAGGAGCGGCCGAGCATGCTCGGGTCGGAGGCCTGGGCGATCAGCGCGTCGCGGGGCGCGGTGCGTAGTCCTTTGCCGAGCCGGTCCGCGGTGACGACCGCGGTGATCGCGGCGAACCCGGTGGCGGGCAGCATCGCGATCCGGCTCAGCGCCGAGGTGCCGTACCCGAGCACCGCCACCCACTTCGGCTGCCCGCCCCGGTCGCCGGCATAACCGCCGGCGAGCCGGACGAAGGCGCTGACCCCCTGGTAGATGCCGTCCAGGAAGCCGTACGCGATCGGGCTGAGCCCGACCACCGCGGTGAGGTAGAGCGGCAGGATCGACGCCACCATCTCCGAGGACACGTCGGTCAGCAGGCTGACGACGCCGAGCAGGACCACCGTGGTGGAGACCCGGCGCACCCCGTCCCGGTTCTCGGTTCCGTCGGCGTGGGGGCGGTCCCGCAGCGACACATACACGATCTGGCCCGGCCTCGTCGCTCAGTCGGTCAACGCGGTGGCCAGCGCCTCGGCGACGCGGGCCTGCTGCGCGGGGGTGATCTGCGGGTAGATCGGCAGGGAGAGCAGTTCGCTGGCGGCACGTTCGGCGTGCGGGAACGCGCCGGCCGGGTACCCGAGGTCGGCGAAGGCGCCGGTGCGGTGCACCGGGACCGGGTAGTGGATGCCGGCGCCCACCCCCGCCGCGTTGAGCCGGGCCAGCACCTCGTCGCGGCGCGCCGCGGTGCCGTCACCGGGGACCCGCACGCAGTAGATGTGCCAGACGTGCTCGTTGCCGTCGAGCGTGACCGGACGGACCACGTCCAGCGGCGCGAGCAACTCGTGGTAGCGGGCCGCGGCGGCCCGGCGCCGCGCGTTCCAGTCGGCGAGCCGGGCGAGTTTGGCCCGGAGCACGACCGCCTGGAGGCCGTCGAGGCGGCTGTTCACGCCGACGATGTCGTGCGCGTACTTCGTCAGCCCGCCGTGGCTGCCCAGGGTGCGTACCGTGGTGGCGAGGTCGGCGTCGGCGGTCACCACCGCGCCGGCGTCGCCGTACGCGCCGAGGTTCTTGCCCGGATAGAAGCTGGTGGCGGCGATGCCGTCGGCGCCGGCCTGCCGGCCGTGCCGGGTCGCGCCCTGACACTGGGCGGCGTCCTCGACGACCGCCACGTCCCGGCCGGCCAGGCCGGCGCGCAGCCGCTCGACGTCGGCGAGCTGCCCGTACAGGTGCACCGGCAGCACGACCCGGGTCGCCGGGGTGACGGCGGCCAGCGCCGCGTCGACGTCGATCAGGTAGGACTGCGGGTCGCAGTCGACCAGGACCGGGCGGCCGCCGGCCCGGGCGACCGCTTCGGCGGTGGCGATGAAGGTGTTCGCCGGCAGGATCACCTCGGCGCCGGGCCCGACGCCGACGGCGCGCAGCGCGAGTTCGATCGCGTCGGTGCCGTTGGCCACGCCGACGCAGTGCGGGACGCCGCAGAACGCGGCGTACTCCCGCTCGAAGGCAGCCACCTCCGTGCCGCCGATGAACGCGGTGTCGGCGATGACCCGTTTGAATCCGGCCTCCACGTCCTCCGCCACCTCCACGTGCGCGGCGGCGAGATCGACGAGCGGAATCGTCGGCATGCTAGTTCCCCTCAACCCTCGACACTGTCATTTCCCGACCGCCGCGGCCGGCTCGCACTCGGCCGCCAGCCGGCTCGGCCGGGCGGCCCGCAGCCGACGGGCCGGGCTGCCGATCCACACCTCACCCGGCGGGACATCGCACAGCACCACGGAACCCATCCCGACCAGCGACCATTCGCCGACGGTCACGGCCTCCCGGACCAGCGCCCCCGAGCCGACGTACGCCCCGGTACGCAGCACCGCGCCGCCGCCGAGCCGGACCCCGGAGGCGAGGGTGACGTGGTCGGCGACCCGGCCGTCGTGGGTGAGCACGACCTGCGGCATCACCGCCACGTGCGCCCCCACCGTCACGTCCGCGGTCAGCACCACCCCGGCCAGCAGCACCGTGCCGGGGCCGACCGAACTTCCCGCGCCGATGTCGGCGGCCGGATGGATGATCGTCGCGTACCGCTCGGCCGGCAGCCCCAGCCGGTGCACGATCCGCTGCCGGGCGGCGTAGTCGCCGGGATTGCCGATGCAGACCACCGCCGCCGTGTCGGGCAGCTCGGCCAGCCGGTCGATCGCGCCGAGGATCGGCAGACCGGCCCGCTCGGTGCCGTGCAGCGCCGGGTCGTCGTCGAGGAACCCGTGCAGCCGCCACGTCGGCCGGACGGCGTTGACCGCCCGTACCGCCGCCGCGGTCTCCCGCGCGAATCCGCCGGCGCCGACGATGACGAGGTCGCGCATTAGCCGGCCAGTTTGCGCAGTACGCCGACGATGTGGTCCTGGTCGTCCTCGGTCAGCGCGTGGTGCAGCGGCAGGATCAGCGAGTCGCGGGTCAGTCGCTCGGTCACCGGCAGCGGCCCGGGCGTCACATCGGTGTAGGCCGGCTCCAAGTGGGCGGCCATGATGCCGCGCCGGGCCGAGACACCGGCCGCGGCCAGCTCCGCGAGCACCTCGTCGCGGCCCACCCCGTACTCGTGGTTGATCAACACCCAGAACGACTGGTAGTTGGTCTCGCCGTACGCCGGGTCGCGGACCGGTACCAGCCCCTCGATGGTGGCGAGCAGGTCGTGGTAGCGCGCCGCGAGCGCCCGCCGGTGGGTCACCAGCTCCGCGAGCCGGCCGAGTTGCACCAGCCCGATCGCCGCCTGGATGTCGGTCATCCGGTAGTTGAAGGCGGTCTCCAGGTAGGACTCCAGCACCGGCTGGGCGCTGGCGTGCCGGTCGGCCGCGGAGACGTTCATCCCGTGCTCGCGCAACTGGCGCAGCCGGGCCGCCCACGCCGGGTCGTCCGTGGTGACCATCCCGCCCTCACCGGTGGTGAGCAGCTTGCGGGGGTGGAACGACCAGGCGGAGATGGTCGAACCGGCGCCGACCGGCTGTCCGTACGCGGTCGAGCCGGCGGCGCAGGCCGCGTCCTCGATCAGCGGCACTGCCCAACGGCTGCCGGCCTCCCGCAGTGCGGCGACGTCGAACGGCACGCCGCCCTGGTGCACCGCGATGACCGCCCGGGTCCGCGGGGTGCGCACCGCGTCGACCGTCGCCACCGTCAGGTTGCCCGTGGCGAGGTCGACATCGGCGAACACCGGGGTCGCGCCGACGTAGCGCACCGCGTTGGCGGTGGCGATGAAGGAGAACGACGGGACGACCACCTCGTCGCCCGGGCCGACGTCCAGCACGACCAGCGCCAGGTGCAGAGCGGTGGTGCAGGAGCTGACGGCCACCCCGTGGCCGGCACCGACCAACGCGGCGAACTCCTGCTCGAAGCGGGCCACCCGCGGCCCCTGGGCCACCCAGCCCGACCGGACCGCGTCGGCGGCGGCCTGCGCCTCCTCCTCGCCGAGGCGCGGAATCATGACCGGGATCCGACGGTCACTCACTTCTCGGCCCGCCACCAGTCGACCAGGCCCTGAAGTCCTTCGTGCAGGCTGATCTCGGCGCGGAAGCCGAGCTTCTGCGCGGCGGTGGTGGTGTCGGCCAGGCGGCGGGTGACTCCGTTGACCGCGCGGGCCGGCCCGAACTCCGGAGCCAGGTCGGACTTCATCACGTCGCTGAGCGCCTGGGCCAGTTCCCGCAGGCTGGTCTCGGTGCCGCTGGCGATGTTGAACACCTCGTCGGTGACGTCGGCCCGGGCGGCCAGGATGTTGGCTCGGGCGATGTCGGCGACGTGGACGAAATCCATCGTCTGCAGGCCGTCGCCGAGGATCAGCGGGGGCCTGCCCGCATCGAGTCGCTCCATCCACCGGATCAGGACCTCGGTGTAGAGGCCGTGGATGTCCATCCGGGGGCCGTACACGTTGAAGTAGCGCAGCGCGACGTAGTCCAGCCCGTACATGCTGTGGAAGCTGCGCAGCATGCCCTCGTTGAACGCCTTCGCCGCGCCGTAGAACGTGTCGTTGTGGTACGGGTGGTGCCGCTCGGTGGTCGGGAACTCGTCGGCGAGGCCGTACACCGAGGCCGACGAGGACAGGACGACCTTGCGCACCTTGGCTGCGGCGGCCGCCTCCAGCACGTTGAACGTCCCGTCGACCAGCACCTCGTTGGCGAGCCGCGGCTCCTCGGCGCACTGAGTGATGCGGATCGCGGCGAGGTGGAAGACCAGGTCCTTGCCCTGGGTGAGTTCGTGCACGAGCGCGGCGTCCCGGATGTCCCCCTCGACGAGGCGGACGGTGCCGTGCGGCAGGGCCCGGGCGAGGTTCTCCCGCCGGCCCCGAACGAAGTTGTCGAGGACGACCACCTCGGCCGCACCGCCGGCGGTCAGCTCGTCCACGACGTGCGAGCCGATCGTGCCCGCCCCACCTGTTACCAGGGCGCGCGCCCCGGCGATCTCCACCGCGCTCATGACCGCAATCCGCTCCAATCCGTGCCGCCCAGCGGCTCCGTCGCACCGGGTCCCATGCCTCGCCCGGTCACGCCTCTGTCCACTCAACGAGGTCGACCAGTCTTCCGCCCTCGGCAAGGCTGCGGGAAGCGGCCTCCAGGATGGCGATCACCCGCAGACCGGACCGTCCGTCGGTGAGCGCCGGGGTGCCGCTGCGGATGGATCGGGCGTACTCCTCGACCATGGTCCGCAGCGCCTCCCGCTCCGTCAGCGCCGGCGCGACCATGTCCCCGGAGCGGTACGACACCAGCATGTCCCGGCGCTGCTCGTCAGCGAGCTCCTCCGCCGAGGCCACGTCCACCCCGCGGTCGAAGATGGAAAGCCGCTGACTGGGGTTGAGATCGTCCCAGACCAGGGTCCGCTTGGAACCGCCGATGATGGTGGTCCGGATCTTCACCGGCGAGAGCCAGTTCACGTGGATGTGCGCGATCGCCCCGGTGTTCAGCCGCAACGTCAGGTAGGCGACGCAGGCCCGGCCCGCGCCGATGCGGTCCGCGCCGTGCGCGGCCACCGCGACCGGAGCCACGCCGGGCGGCAGGACGAAGTCAAGAATCGACAGGTCGTGCGGGGCCAGGTCCCACATCACGTCGATGTCGCGCTGGACCAGCCCCAGGTTGATCCGTACGGAGTCCAGATACTGCAGTTCGCCCAGTTCCCCACTATGGAGCAGCTCGCGGATACGCAGCACCGCGGGCGTGTAGCAGTAGGTGTGGTCGCACATCAGCGACAGGCCCCGACGTTCCGCCTCGGCGACCAGCGCCCGCCCCTGCGCGGAACTGGCCGCCAGCGGCTTCTCCACGAGCACGTGTTTGCCGGCCCGCAGCGCCGACATCGCCACCTCGAGATGGGTGCCGGCCGGGGTGGCGATGGCCACCGCCTGCACCGTGTCGTCGGCCAGCACCGCGGCCAGATCGTTGGTGGCCTGGACCGTGGAGTAGCCGCCGAGCACCCGCTCGGCCCGGCCCACGTCGAGGTCACAGAGCCAACGCAGCCGAAAGTCGGTGGAGGCCTGGAAGTTACGGACGAGATTGGGACCCCAGTAGCCGGCGCCGACGACGGCCACGCCGATCGGATCGTGCGATGAGTTCACGGAAATCCGTTTCGCTAGGCAGGACAGGACACGTTCGCTGAGGGGTGAGTCAGGAAGGTCCGTCCGGCAAGCTATCGAGACGCCATCGGGTTCGCCAGTGCACTGACAGAATTCCAGCAATGCCGCCGGGGCGAGTGGGCCATTCGGTTCGCCGCCCGCCCCAGGTGGTCCATATCCGCGCCCTTCGTCGGCTTGCCTACATCGGCCTTGTCGACCAGCGGTTACCGTTCTCCAGCCGAAGGACACCTCCGTACGGCGGAAGGAGCCACCGATGACGAACGACCCGGGGACCCAGCCTGGCGATGTGCAGATCGCACCGACCGCCGACGTCGACGAGCGAGCCACCGTTCGTCCGGGCACGCGCGTCTGGCACCTGGCGCAGGTCCGCGAGGGTGCCTCGGTCGGCCAGAACTGCATCATCGGCCGCGGTGCGTACGTGGGGCCCGGCGTCCGCCTCGGCGACAACGTCAAGCTGCAGAACTACGCCCTCGTCTACGAGCCGGCGCAGCTGGCCGACGGGGTCTTCGTCGGGCCGGCCGCGGTGCTCACCAACGACGAGTACCCACGGTCGGTGACCCCCGACGGGCGGCTCAAGAGCGGCGACGACTGGACGGCGGTCGGCGTGGTGGTCGGCGAGGGCGCGGCGATCGGCGCCCGGGCCGTCTGCGTGGCACCGGTCACCATCGGCCGATGGGCGCTGATCGCGGCGGGCGCCGTGGTCACCCGGGACGTACCGGACTTCGCGCTCATGGTCGGCGTTCCCGCCCGCCGGGTGGGCTGGGTGGGGCGCACCGGTGAACCGCTGGTCGCCAAGGGCGACGGCCAGTACGTGTGCCCCCGTACCGGAGCCGAGTACCGCGAGGACGCGGGACGGCTGACCGAGCTGACCCGGCCCGGATAGCCGGGCCGGGTCGGGCGCTGGCGGTACGCCGTCAGGCGGCGGCCGGGTAGAGGTTCTGGAGGCGGACCTGGCCGCGGGCGACCAGCCGGGCCTCGGCGTCGGTGATCTCCACCTGCCACAACTGTTGGCTGCGTCCCCGATGCACCGGGGTGCCGACCGCGGTCAGCTCGCCGTCGCGGACCGCCCGCAGGAAATCGGTCTGGTTGGACACGCCCACCACCTGCCCGCGGTCGCCGAGCCAGAGGGCCCCGCCCACGCTGGCCGCCGTCTCCACCACCGCGCAGTAGACCCCGCCGTGCTGGATGCCGTACGGCTGGTGCAGCTCCGGGCGTACTCGCCAGCGGATCGTCACCCGGTCGCCGCTGACCTCGTCGAACTCCAAGCCGAGCAGGGCGACGAAACCGCCCGACATCGTCGGCATCTCCACGGCAGCCTCCTCGATCTTGGCGCCGCCAGCCTAGTCCGGCGCGTGGCGCGGCCTAGCCCGGTGGGTCCGGACCCGCTGCATGGGGGAGAATCGGTGACCGTGACCGACAGCAACCTTCCGCCGACCGGGCGGGGCTCCCTGACCGATGACCTGCGGTGGCGCGGCCTGATCCAGGACTCCACCGACCCTGACGAGCTGCGTGCGCTGCTCGACGGCTCCGAGGCTGCCTTCTATGTGGGCTTCGACCCGACTGCGCCGAGCCTGCACGTCGGCCACCTCATGCAGGTCGCCACGGCCCGCCGCTTCCAGCTCGCCGGGCACCGCCCGCTGCTGCTGGTCGGCGGTGCGACAGGGCAGATCGGTGACCCGAAGGAGAGCGCGGAGCGCAGCCTCAACCCGCCGGAGGTCGTCGCCAGCTGGGTCCAGCGGATTCGCGATCAGCTCGCGCCCTTCGTGTCGTACACCGGCGACAACGCCGCCCAACTGGTCAACAACCTGGACTGGACCGGCGAGATGTCCGTGGTCGAGTTCCTCCGCGACGTGGGCAAGCACTTCCCGGTCAACAAGATGCTGGCCCGGGAGGTGGTCCGGGCCCGGCTGGAGAGCGGGATCAGCTTCACCGAGTTCAGCTACCAGCTGCTGCAGGCCAACGACTTCTTCGAGCTGCACCGGCGGCACGGCTGCCAGCTCCAGTTCGGCGGCTCCGACCAGTGGGGCAACATCACCGCGGGTGTCGACTACGTACGGCGCCGCGGCCTCGGGCCGGTGCAGGCGTTCACCACGCCGCTGGTGACGAAGTCGGACGGCTCCAAGTTCGGCAAGACCGAGGGCGGCGCGATCTGGCTCGACCCAGAGATGACCAGCCCGTACGCCTTCTACCAGTTCTGGATCAACGTCGACGACCGGGACGTGGGCCGCTACCTGCGCTACTTCAGCTTCCGTTCCCGTGAGGAACTGGAGGTGTTGGAGAAGGAGACCGCGGAGCGTCCGGCCGCCCGGGCGGCGCAGCGTGCCCTCGCCGAGGAGCTGACCACCCTCGTGCACGGCGAGCGGGAGATGGCGCAGGTGGTCGCCGCCAGTCAGGCGCTGTTCGGTCGGGGCTCGCTGGAGGAACTGTCGCCGGCGACCCTGCGCGCGGCGCTGGCCGAGGCCGGCCTGGTCCACCTCGGCGAGTTGCCGGACGTGGCCACCCTGCTCAAGGAGTCCGGCCTGGTGCCGAGCATGAAGGAAGCCCGCCGGGTGATCGCGGAGGGCGGCGCGTACGTGAACAACAACCGGGTGACCGAGGCCGACGCGGTGGTCGCGCCGGAGACTCTGCTGCACGGCCGGTACCTCGTGCTGCGCCGGGGCAAGCGCTCGTTCGCCGGCGTGGAGCTGGACAGCCAGTAGTAGTCGGCGGTGTGACGTGGAACGCGCCCGGCGGATTTGACGATCAATCCGCCGGGCGCGTAACTTTCTCTCTGCCAGCGCGGAACGGACGAAACAGGTCGAAAGACCTCAGGCCGGAAGCGCGGGTGGACCTCTCGGGTCTGGTGGGTACGCCCGCCGGTACCGGGACCGGGTGGTGCCCCGGATTCGTCGCGAGGCGGATTTGGCGAGGCGGAACCGACCGGGTAGGGTTAACGGCCGGCAGGGAACCAGGCGCGCTTGCGGGACACCGCAGCGGCTGGCCTGCCAAAACCACGACAGGAACGGCGAAAGCCGCACCGAATCGTGGTGCCCGGAGAAATGGTTTGAAGCGCGACAAAGCGGCAGCAGCCGGTTTGACACGGTAGAAACCACCGGGTAACGTAGTAAAAGTGCCCGGCGCGAGAGCGGCGGGTGTGTGGACGAGATGCCCCGGATGGGTGCCTGCGGTTTGTGGGTGTGCCTGATGGTGTGTGGTTGTTCTTTGAGAACTCAACAGGGTGCTTGATAAGCCAGTGCCAAATTGATTATTACCCCGGACTGGTCAGGCTTTGTGTCTG
>NZ_JBFBAO010000034.1:0-30562 GCF_040682255.1 Micromonospora sp. NPDC051296
GTCGTCTACCTCACCGAGCAGGATGAACCGGTCGCCGGTGGAGGTAGCGAGGGCGGGCCTGGCGGCACTGGGATGAACCGACGAGGGGCCACGGTGACGGTTCTCCCCGGTACCTGTTGATGAACCAGGACGCGGCGGCACCGGCCGAGTCGATCCCCGACGAGATCCGTGCCGATGTGGAGACGCTGTGGCGTTACCACGACATGGGCCACGAGCTCCGGCCGTGTGACGTGGGGATCGGGCTGGGCAGCCATGACCTCGGCGTCGCGGTGATTGCGACGCGACTGTTCCACGAGGGATTGTTTCCCTGGATCGTGTTCACCGGTGCAAACGCGCCGACGACGGTGGAGCGGTTCCCTCGCGGCGAGGCCGTGCACTACCGCGAGTACGCGATGGAGCAGGGCGTGCCGGCGGACTCGATTCTCGTGGAGCCACGGGCGACGAACACCGCTCAGAACCTGGAGTACTCCCGTCAGCTCCTGGCTGAGCGGCGTATCCCGGTGCGGTCGGTGGTGATCATGTCGCGGCCGTACCAGCAGCGTCGGGCGTACGCCACCTGCAGGCTGATGTGGCCGGAGGTCGACGTGGTGTGCGCGTCGAACCCGTTGGAACTCGACGACTACGTGCGCAGCATCGGTGACCCGCGGCGGGTGGTGGAGATGCTGGTCGGTGACACCCAGCGGATCGAGGTGTACGCCGAGCGCGGGTTCGCGATCCCACAGGAGATGCCGGACGAGGTGCGGGCCGCTTTCGAGCGACTGGTGGCAGCCGGTTACACGAGCCGGCTGATCTGACGACGGCTACCAGCGCGGTCCACCCGACCGGACGCCCATCCGTTCGCTGAGTTCGACGGCCCGTCGGGGCGGCCGGGGGCGGATGAGGATGTCCCGGACGAGGTCGCGGGAGAGCCTGTGGTAGCGCACCTGGTCTGGGCCGATGACCTCCGCGTCCAAGAGCGCGCCGAGGGCGTCGTCGATGCGGTTCCAGCGCGCCAGCGCTCGCGCGGTCTCGATGGCGTGGCGGACCTGCCGCTCGACGGGCAGGGCACCGGTGTCGAGTGGGGTGCCTATGGCGATGGCGCGTTGCACGTCGCCGAGTTCCATCGCCACGGTCGTCTTGTGGATCGACACGTTGGTGGGTCCGAAGGCCGTCCACACATGGTTGGCGTCGGCCCCGAGCCGGGTCGCTGCGGCGTCGGCTTCGGCGATGTGGGTGTCTGCGGAGGCGCGGTCGTCGTCGCGGGCGGCGGCGAGGGCGCAGACGAGGTGCAGGCTGCCGTAGACCGACAGTAACTGCGGTGTGGGCTTGGTCAGCCGTGGTTCAAGGAACTGTGCTGCGGTGGCGGCGAGGCCTCGGGCCTGCGCGTATTCGCCGATAGAGACCAGGGAGTGCGCGGCGGAGCGGCTGAGCGAGCCGATGACGACGTGGTCGTGACTGGCGTTGGCGGCGGCCAGTCCTCGGCTGGCCGCGGTCCAGGCGAGGTCGCCTTCGCCGAGCTTGGTGAGGAACAACGCGGCGAGCTGGTGGGCGTAGGCGGTCATCGCGTGTGCGCGCTGGCCGTCGTCGCCGTCGTAGGCCTCGGTGGCGGTCAGGCAGTCGTGGATGAGGTACGGAAGCCGGCGGGCGAGGGTGCCGTATCGCGAATGCTGGTAGGCGGTCCAGATCTCGGCCACGTCGTTCTCGATCTCACGCAGGGCAGGCGCATCGACAGCAGCCGGGCTGGCCAGGGCGGGCGCGAGGTGCCGGTAATCGTGGAGCGCGGCGCGCAACGCAGGAATGGTTTCACGCCCTGAGTCGTCGGACCACTCGAACAGACTCGGTGCGCCGATGAGGTCCCCAAGAGAGACATCGAGGGCCTTGGCGATCGCGCGAATGACTGAGAGGCGGTCCAGGTCGGCGCGGTTCGTCTCGACCTTGCGTAGCCACTCCTGGGTCTTGCCGACCAGTCCGGCCAGCACCTCCTGGGAAAGCCCTCGCCGCCGCCGGTAGAAGGCGACGCGCTGGCCGATGGTCATGTCGTCCGTCATTCCTCGCACACCGTCACCCTGCCCGCTGATGTCCGCCTGACCCGGTACGGATTTTCCCGGTCCCTTTGACAGATCGCCCCTACGTTCAGTGCACCCCAGGTCACCGTCGCATGTCGATGCCTAAACCTGGATCGCCTGACAGAGAGCTGCGGATGGAGGGATCGATGACCGGCTTACCAAAGTGCGGCTCGGGTCGCCGGCTCGGACTGTCCTGGAGCGCACCGTATCGGGGTCTTCCTCGCCTGCGTACCGCCATCGGGGCTGCGTGGGTGAGTGATCGGCGGTCTGCCCTAGGCCGCCGTGCGGCGGCGGTGGGCTCGCCTTTCCCCCTGCGAGCCCACCGCTCACCGTGTCGAACGGAGGTGCTGGCATGACGGTGTACGTCTCGCGTCACGCGAGAGCCGACCGTCTTTGGCGAGAGACGTTGACCGTCGAGGCCCCCGCGCCACAGACGACTCGACCGTCTGATCCACCGCTGTTCACCCATGCCTGGCGTCAACTGTTCGAGCGGCAGGCCCGGGAAGCCGGCCGCCGATGACCGGCGACCGGAAGCAGGGCCTGGTCCGAGCTAATGGTGCAGCGCTGTTCCGGCAGGAACATCTGCCAATGCAGCCGCTATGGCTTTGCCGGCGGTGCGGTCAGCCGTGGCCGTGCGGCGCGGCGAAGCTCGCCCTCGCGGCCGAGTACCAGGACAGCCCGGTGGGCCTGTTCCTCTACCTGGCCAGCTGCCTGCACGACGCAATCGATGACCTGCACCGGCTCAATCCCAATGAGGCGGGTGGTGCCGCCTCACTATTTGACCGGTTCCTCGGGTGGCCCGCCCGTACCCACGCCTACCGAGTCAACACCGCCACGGCGATCAGGAACGAGGAGACATCGTGAACGGCATCGGCCTCATCAACGTCAATCGTCAGCCGGCGATCGCCAGCAGGTTCCACACACTGGTCGTGCAGCCCACGAGCTTCTGCAACCTCGACTGCACCTACTGCTATCTGCCCGACCGCAGATCCCTCCGCCTGATGAGCGATGCCGTCGCGCAGGCCTGCGCCGAGTCGACCGCGCAGCAGAACAGCAGTCATCCGGTGAGTGTCGTATGGCACGGCGGCGAGCCGACTGCTACACCCGTCAACATCTTTCAGCGACTGCTTACTCCGTTTGAGGATCTGCGGCGCGACGGGCGGGTGCGCCACGAGATCCAGACCAACGGCACCCTCATCAACCAGCGGTGGTGCGACCTGCTCGCCACCCACGACTTCGAGATCGGGATCAGCATTGACGGTCCCGGGACGCTGAACGGCAACCGGCTCGACAGGGCCGGGAAGGCAACGACCGCCCGGACGATGCATGGCATACAGACGCTCGCCGACAACGGCCTGACGTACTCGGTGATTTGCGTTGTCACGCCAGAAACCATTGACCACGCCGAAGACCTCGTCGAGTTCTTCGCCGGTCTGCCCGGATGCGAGTCGGTGGGCTTCAACATCGAGGAACAGGAGGGCACTGCCCGTACACCGGTGCCGGAGGAGGCCGCGTACCGGTTCTGGCACCGACTCGTACAGCACCGGCTTACTGGTAGCCCGATCCGAATCCGCGACGTGGACCGCCTGGCCGACTACCTCGCCGCCACCCGCGCCGGCCTCGTTGACCACGTCCCGTACGAGCCGATTCCCACCGTTTCCCACGATGGCCGGGTGGTCCTGCTGTCACCGGAACTGCTCGGCATCAAGGACCCGCAGTACGCGGACTTCATCGCCGGCAACGTGCTCCACGAATCGATCGGCGACATGCTTGCCCGTGCCGGCGAGCTGCGATACGTCACCGAGTTCGTGACGGCGCTCAACGACTGCGCGGACCGCTGTGCCTTCTACGACTTCTGCCGGGGCGCCCAGGCCGGCAATCGCTACTTCGAGCACGGCACCTTCACCACGAGGGAGACCGCGTACTGCCGCACGACCCGGCAAACCCTGATCCGCGCTGCTGCGGATCACCTCACCCCTAAAGGAGGATCGTCATGACCCACGCCCTCGCCGCGCTTCTCGACGCCCCGCCGGACCGCCTCGCCCTCCTCGGCGTCGACCCGACCCGCGCGGTAGCGTCGATCGACGCGGCGAAGTTCGACAACCGCCCCACCTGGGACAACAAAGGGAACTTCGACAGCCGCCCCGGCTGGGACAACTGGAACAAGAAGAGGTAGTCGTCCGCCGGCTGGCGGCGCGATTCGACGCGGGGTGGGCGTGCCCACCCCGCGCCCGAACAGGTTGAGGAGACATGCGGACGACCACCGTGGGCGACGTGACCATTCTTGTGCCGGATCTCGATCCGGAGGATCTCGACCAGGTCACCGATCTGGCCGACGATGACATCTGCGACGGCCTCATCGATGGGGTCTCCTGGCGTGGTGAGCAGCTTGCGGACCACGACGTCCGAGGCTGCCGGATCACCGGTGCGGACCTCGGTGAGGTCAGCTGGGAGGCCGGGGCCCTCTACGGGTGCGAGATCGTTGGGACGGACCTTTCCGGCGCGACCCTCACCGGCATCAGCATCGAGCGGTGCTCGTTCACAGGGTCCAGGTTCACCGGCGCCCGGTTCACCGATGTCCGCCTCAAAGACGTCCTGTTCGACAATTGCCGGTTCGACTACGCCATCCTCAATCGAGTCAGCGCAGCCGGCTCGGTGGCCTTCACCAATTGCACCGTCGGCAATGGCAGTTGGTCGTCCTGCCGCCTGTCAGGCATCGCAATGCGCTCCTGCGATCTCAGCGACCTCGAGCTGGAATCCTGCCGCCTCGACGGCGCCGATCTGCAGGGCAGCCGGTTGCACCACCTCAGAACACCGCTGGACAACCTGCAAGGCGTCGCTCTCGGTGCAGACCAGCTTTCCGACCTAACCCGTCTGGCCGTCGAGGCCCTGAGCATCGTCGTCCGCGCCGAGGGCTGACCGAAGCCGAGACCGCTGACGCCCTGACTACCGGCCGAGGCCGTCCTTACCTCGGTTGCCACCGGTAGCTCCGCCACGCCTGACCCTGCCACGCGCACCGCGTCCATGGCTCAGTGCGGCCGGCTATATGGTTGAGGTCGCGACTCCGTCCTCAAGGTAGACAGCACCGCGCCGATCGCGGCGCCCGCTGCGGCAACCCGACGAGCCAACCGAGGGATCAACATCTCGTCGAGGCGCTCAGGCTCGACGAACTCCAACCGATCCAGCGCGTCCGGACACAGGCGGATCGTCGCGGGCCCGGCTCGCCTCTTCGACCTCAGCCAACCCGCCATCGCCGAACGCTGCTACGACGTCGCCCTCGCCGCCACCCGCGAGGCCGGCGACCACGCCCTGGCCGCCGCTGTCCTCGGCCACATGGCGTTCGTTCCTGCCTTCGGCCACCAGCCGGCCCACGCTCGGCCGCTGATCGACGCGGCTCTCCAGCACACCTGGCACGGCGTCAGCCCCATGGTCCGGTCATGGCTGCACTGCGTCGCCTCGGAGGTCGAGGCCCGCGCCGGAGCCGCAGCCGACAGCCGCCGCCACATCGACCTCGCCGCAGGTGCGGTCGACGGTGACGGCACACCGCCCGAATGGCTCGACTTCTACGACAACGGCCGCCTGCACTCGTTCGTTGGTTACGCGGCCCTCGCCAGCGGCGACCACAGCGAGGCCGCCAGCGAGCTCAACCAGGCACTCGCCGGGCTCACCGCCACTGGTGCCAAGCAGCGCAGCGTCGTACTCGCCGACCTGGCCACCGCCCACGGAAGTGACGGCGACAGAGTTGCCGACTATCTCAACCAGGCCGTCGACGCCCTGCAAACCGATTGGTACGGCGTCGGTCTCGACCGGGTCCGAGTCGTCCGTCCCATGCTCGGCGACAGCCGACACGGAACCCTGCTGGACGAACGCGTCGCCGCCCTCACCGCCGGCCGCGCCGCGCTGCCGGGCAATTAGCGAGCCGACTCGTTGTGCTTGCGTACGAGGTCGGGCAGCTCGGCCAGCGAGTCGAGCTGGAACAGGCAACGGTCGCTGACCGACTTGTCACCAAGGATGTGACCCCAAGGGCCGCGACGGATCAGGGCGGTCGCGATACCCGCCTCCTGAGCGGGCCGGATGTCGTTGTCCAACCGGTCCCCGACGTAGAGCACCTGATCAGCTGGGCATCCAGCCTCGGCGACCACGCGGTCGAAGAACGCGGTCGAGGGCTTTTCCACACCCCAGCCGTCCGAGGTGCCGATCACGTCGACCGACAGGTCGAGGGCCCGCAGGATGGTCTCCGCTCGCGCCGTCTGGTTGCCGGCCAGGCCGACCTGTAGCCCCGAATCGCGCAGCGCGGCCAGGCACGGCCGGGCGTCCGGATAGAGGTCCTCCTCGGTGAAGGACTCCGGCTGTCCCGCCGCCGTCCGGCGTTCCCGCTCCTCGGCCAGGTCGAAGCCCGGCCGGAAGACCTGGAACGTCTCCCGGTAGTCGAGGCCGCGAGCGATCACCGCCCCGAAGACAGCCGAGAAGGTGTGGCGCGGCACCCTGAGCCAGTCCGCCCAGGTGCCGTACTCCCGGGACTCATCGACGATGGTCTCGCCCACATCGAAGAACACGCTCGCGATCACCCGGCGATTGTGCGCGGTGCTCCCACCTGGATCAACGTGCACCGCGAGCCGGGCCAGCGCTGAGGCCTTTCTGAATTCGACAGCAACCGGCAGCTCCGCCGTGCCTGACCTGCCAAGCGCACCGCGTTCACGGCTCAGTGCGGCCGACTACCTGCTTGAGGGGCGCGAGTCCGTCCTCCTGGTAGACACCGCCACGCCCGATCGCGGCGACCGCTGCGGCAACCCGCCGAGCCAACCGAGGAATCAACACCTCGTCGAGGCGGTGCGGCGGGCTTGCCGGCACCCAGTCGACGCACAGCAACGCTCCTGCGGACACCGACAGGCTCAGTTCTTCCCTGACCTCGCGCGTACACGCGTCCGCCGGGGACTCGTCCGGTTCCACTGTTCCGCCGGGAATCTCCCACACGTCATTTGACATCGAAGGCCCGCAGGAGCCAGGTCGCCCGCTCGCGCCTCTTCGGCAGCCGCGCGTCGTGTCGACCTGCCGGGGGATCCGCGGACGCGGCGCTTCGGCCACCGTCGAAGCGCTGGTCGGGGCTCGCGGTTCCCCGGTCGGCCCGTGACATGATGGCGGCCATGGGGAAACAGCAGGACGTCGGCGGGCCCAACCGTCACAGTGGGTCAGGTGCCGCCGCGGACGGTGTGACGAGTGGCAACGTCGATACGCGGCTCGCCTTCGCGCAGGACCCCACGACGTCGCAGATGACCCTCATCGACCTGGCGTCCGACTCGTCGGCCGTGGTCCGTAAGGCGGTCGCGAGCCGCACCGATGCGCCCGCGCAGGCACTGCGACCACTGACCCGGGACCATGATCGTCACGTCCGGGAGGCCGTGGCGAGAAACCCCTCAACCTCGGTCGCCAATCTCCTGCGACTCGTCAAGGACGCCGACAGGTGGGTCCGCTGGGGGGTCGCCGGCAATCCGGCCTGCGACGAGTCGATTCGCCGGGTGATGGCGGAGGCCCCCGACAAGGAGCTTCGTGGCCTCCTGGCGGAGAGGCGCGAACTGGAGCCCGAGCTGGCCGCGGGGCTGGTCGACGACGTCTCACCAGAGGTACGGGAGCGACTCGCCACCCACACCCACGACCCCGACGTGATCACCGCCCTGATGGCCGATCGCACCGCACGCGTACGCAAGGGCCTCGCCCGCAACCCGCGGACCACCGCCGCCCAGCGCAGCGCACTCGCCCAGGATCCCGTAGTGGACGTCCGCGCCGCGCTGGTGCTCGCGGTCGAGCTGACCGAGGCGGATCTGCGACGCCTGGTTGACGACCGCTCGGTGCAGGTGCGGATGGCGATGGCGACGTCGGAGGTGATCCCGCCGCACATCCGGCAGGCGCTCGCTCGCGATCCCGACGAGATGGTTGCCGGCGCGGCGCGGGACTTCCGCCCCGGGGCGGGCCGCTCCTCTGTGGTCCGGGCTCCACGCGTCGGTCAGCGGGCCTCCGGGACCGGCCGAGGCCGACCGGGCGGTGCCCGGCGCTGAGGCCAGCGGAGCCGCCGTCACCCGCCCGTACGCGATTCCGCAGCCAGCGTCGCTCGCTCAAGGTGCGCTCAGCCTGCGCCGTGAGTCTGTAGCCAGAGTTCGAGCAGGCCGAGTTGCCAAAGCTTGTTGCTGCCGGCCGCCGCCTCGGCCCGCTCGGGCTCGGCCAGCAGCTGCGCGACATACCCGGGCCGGAACAGTCGCCGCTCGCGGGCGGCCGGTGCGTGCAGCGCCTCGACCACCAGGTGCCGCAGCGGACCGTCGACGTTGCGCAGCGCGGGCACCGGGAAGTAGCCCTTGGGCCGGTCGACCACCTCGGCCGGCAGCACCTGCCGGGCGACGCGCTTGAGCACCCCCTTGCCGCCCTCGGCGACCTTGTGTCCGGGCGGGCACGCCGCGGCCAGCGCCACCAGGTCCTGGTCGAGGAACGGGGTACGGACCTCCAGCCCCCAGGCCATGCTCATGTTGTCCACCCGCTTGACCGGGTCGTCGGGCAGCATCAGGTGGGTGTCCAGCCGCAGCACCGCGTCCAGCGCGGTGTCCGCCCCGGGCGCGGCAAGGTGCGCGGTGAGCACCTCGCGGCTGGCGTCGCGGTCGACGGCGTACGCCGGGTCGACCACCCGGGTCAGCTCGGCGTGGTCGCGATCGAAGAACGCCTCGGCGAAGGTCGCCGCCGCCCCGTCGCGGGGGATCCCGCGCAGCGGCCGGTGGTAGCCGTAGCCGGCGAAGACCTCGTCGGCGCCCTGCCCGGACTGGGCGACCTTGACGTGCCGGGCCACCTGCTCGCAGAGCAGGTGGAAGGCGACCACGTCGTGGCTGCCCATCGGCTCGGCCATGGCGGCGACGGCGCGGCGCACCGCCGGGCCCAGGTCGTCGTCGCCCAGCCGGATCCGCTGGTGGTCGGTGCCGTACGCGCGCGCCACCAGGTCGGAGTAGTGGAACTCGTCGCCGGCCTCCCCGCCGCGGCTGTCGAAGCCGATGCTGAACGTGCGAAGCCGCTCCTGTCCCGCCTCGGCGAGCAGCGCGACGATCAGGCTGGAGTCGAGGCCGCCGGAGAGCAGCACGCCGACGGGCACGTCGGCGACCAGCCGCCGGCGCACCGCCGTGCGCAGCGCCGCGCCGACCGCCTCCTGCCAGTCGCCGGCCTCCCAGCTGATGTGTGCCGGGTCGCGGCGGTAGTCGGGTCGCCAGTAGACCCGTTCACGGCGGCGCCCGTCGGCCTCGACCACCCGGACGGTCGCGGGCGGGAGCTTGCGTACGCCCCGCAGGATGGTGCGCGGCGCGGGGACGATGGAGTGCCAGGACAGGTAGTGGTGCAGCGCCACCGGGTCCACGCCGGTGTCCACGTCACCGCCGCACAGCAGCGCCGGCAGGGTGGACGCGAAACGCAGCCGGCCCGGCGACTCGGCGAGGTAGAGCGGCTTGATCCCGAGACGGTCGCGGGCGAGCAGCAGGCGGCGGCGTCGCCGGTCCACGACGGCCACCGCGAACATGCCGACCAGGTGGTCGACGAAGCTCTCACCCCACTCGGCGTACGCCACGAGGACGACCTCGGTGTCGCTGGTGGAGTGGAAGGTGTGGCCGGCGGCCCGCAGTCGTTCGCGCAGCTCCGGGTAGTTGTACACGCAGCCGTTGAAGACCAGGGCGAGCCCGAGGTCGTCGCGAACCATCGGCTGGGCGCCGGCCGCGGAGAGGTCGATGACGGTCAGCCGCCGGTGCCCCAGGGCCACCCAGTCCTCGTGCCAGAGCCCGTCGCCGTCGGGGCCGCGCGCCCGCATCGCCTCGGTCATCCGGGCCACCGCCGCGCCGTCCGGCCGGGCGCCGCCGAACCGTGCCTCACCCCCGATGCCGCACCCGGCACGGCTACCCGCCGCCCCGACCAGCAAACCCGCCGGGCCGGGCCCCGTCTCGAAACTATCCCGAAACTGTCTCGTTATTAGGGTCCTGGTCGAGATGGCGGTAGACGGTCGCCCGGGACACCCCGAACGAGGCGGCGATCTCGTCGGCCGAGTGGGTGCCCGCCAGGTGCATCCGGCGGGCGGCCTGCACCTGCTCCGGGCTCATCGACCGAGGGCGGCCCGGCCGCCGCCGTCCGACCCGGGGAGCGCCGGCGCGTTCGCCCGTGGACGTCGGGGCGCCGCCCGCCGTCGCGGTGCCGTTGGCGCTCGGCTCGTCCGGCCGGTCGGCGGCGTGCCCGCCGACGGCGTGCGGCTCCTCGCCCGGCGGGCCCTCCACCAGCAGGCGGCGGACGCCGTCGAGCATGTCGGCCCGCAGCACCGGCGCGGGCACGTCGATCAGGAACACCACCGGATCACTGCACATGGCGATGGCCTGGACGGCCCGGACCCGTTCGCGGCGTCCGGCGTCCGGGCCGGCCACGATCTCGTTGGCCCGCATGGCGATTCGCACCAGCCGGTGGTACGTGCTGCCCCGTTCGACCAGCGCGAGGTCGTGGAAGAGCATGCCCAGCGGGCCGCGGTGGGCGAGCATGGTGTCCACCCAGTCCTCCAGCAGTACCCATCTCGCCCGTTCCGCCGGCAGCGTCTCGGCCTTCGCCAGCAACGTCTCCAGGTCGCGGATGAAGGGCTCGCCCAGGGCGGTGAGCAGGTGCGCCTTGCTGGGGAAGTGGTAGAGGATCGCGGCCTTGGTCAGCTGCAGTCGCTCGGCGATCTGCCGCAACGAGGTGCGCTGGTAGCCCTGCTCGGCGAAGAGGTCGAGCGCGGCGCGCAGGATCCGGCTGCGGGTGCCGTCGGCCTCCTCCCAGGTCATGGCGCCCAGCGTAGCCGCTCCTGACCGAAGGACGGGG
Source organism: Micromonospora sp. NPDC051296 (assembly GCF_040682255.1). Lineage (NCBI taxonomy): Bacteria > Bacillati > Actinomycetota > Actinomycetes > Micromonosporales > Micromonosporaceae > Micromonospora > Micromonospora sp. NPDC051296. The sequence continues at coordinate 10,902 of NZ_JBFBAO010000034.1, forward strand.
GTTGCGGCGTCGATCCCTTACCATCGGTCAGTACAGTGGAGTGGTAGGCACCGATACGGCGGGAGGCGCCATGTCCGTGATCTCCATCGAGAACCTCGTCAAGACCTTCGGCGGCGTACGCGCCCTCGACGGGCTCGACCTGAGGGTGGAACCGGGGGAGGTGCACGGCTTCCTGGGACCCAACGGCTCCGGCAAGTCCACCACCATCCGGATCCTGCTCGGCCTGTTGCGCCGCGACTCCGGACAGGTGCGGGTCCTCGACGGCGACCCGTGGCGGGACGCGGTCGCACTGCACCGGCGGTTGGCGTACGTGCCGGGCGACGTCAGCCTCTGGCCCAACCTCTCCGGCGGCGAGGCGATCGACCTGCTCGGCGCGCTGCGCGGCGGGCTGGACCACCGCCGCCGCGACGAGTTGCTGCAACGCTTCGACCTGGACCCGACGAAGAAGTGCCGCACCTACTCCAAGGGCAACCGGCAGAAGGTCGCCATCGTCGCCGCCCTCGCCTCCGACGTCGAGCTGTACGTCCTCGACGAACCCACCTCCGGGCTGGACCCGCTGATGGAGGCGGTGTTCCAGGAGGAGGTCCGCCAGCTCACCCAGGCCGGTGCGAGCGTGCTGCTCTCCAGCCACGTGCTGGCCGAGGTCGAGGCGCTCTGCGAGCGGGTCAGCATCATCCGCGAGGGCCGGGTGGTGGAGTCCGGCACCCTCTCCGAGCTGCGTCACCTGGCCCGCACCACGGTGACCGTCGAGACCGGACGCCCGGTCACCGGCCTGGAGGCCCTGCCGGGGGTGCACGAGGTCCGACCGGTCGACGGTCGCGTCCGGCTGGAGGTCGAGCCCGAACATCTCGACGTTCTGCTCGGTCACCTGATCCGCTTCGAGGTCCGCGCCCTGACCAGCGCACCGCCGACCCTGGAGGAGCTGTTCCTGCGCCACTACGGCGACAGCGCCAACGGCAGCCGGCCCGCCTCCGTCGGAGGAGACTGATGAGCAGCTTCACCGGCACCGGCCGGCTCGCCCGACTCGCCGTGCGCCGGGACCGGATCCGCCTGGCCATCTGGGTGCTCGGCACGCCCCTGGTCGGCTACGCCCTCGCCGAGAGCGTCGCCGGCCTCTACCCCGACGAGCAGACCCGCCTGGGGTACGCCGAGACGGCCGTCAGCAGCGTGGTCGCCCGCGCGTTCAACGGCCCGATCGCCGGCACCGAACTCGGCGCCGTGGTGGTCACCGAGACGTACCTCACGCTCGCCCTGCTCGCCGCGCTGCTCAGCACCTTCGCCGTGGTCCGGCACACCCGGCAGAACGAGGAGACCGGGCGCGCCGAACTGCTCGGTGCCTCCGCCGTCGGCCGGTACGCGCTGCTCACCGCCGCCCTGGTGGTCGTGGTCGGCGCCAATCTGCTCGCCGCCGCACTGCTCGCGCTCGCCTTCATCGGCACCGGACTGCCGGTGGCCGGCTCGCTGGCCGCCGCCGCGGCGATCGCCGGAGTGGGGGCCGCCTTCACCGGCATCGCCGCCGTCACCGCGCAGCTCTCGGTCACCTCCCGAGGCGCGAACGCGCTCGCCGCCGCCTCGGTCGGTGTCGCCTTCCTGCTGCGGGCCACCGGCGACGTGCTCGGTGAGCGCGCCGCCGACGGGGTGCGGCTGGTCAGCGCCCCGCCGACCTGGCTATCGCCGTTGGGTTGGGGCACCCAGGTACGCGCCTTCGGCGGGGAACGCTGGTGGGTCCTCGCGCTGCCGGTCGCGCTGCTGGTCGCCGGCGTCGCCGTGGCCTTCCTGCTGGCCGAACGCCGCGACGTGGGCGCCGGCCTGCTCGCCGCCCGCCGGGGGCCGGCCCGGGCCGCGTCCGGGCTGCTCAGCCCGGCCGGACTGACCTGGCGGCTGCACCGGGGCGCACTGGCCGGCTGGGCGGTCGCCGTGGCGGTGCTGGGCCTCTCCTTCGGCGTGGCCGGCCACGAGGTCGACGCGATGATCTCCGAGAACCCCGCCGCGGCCGAGGTGATCGCCCAGCTCGGCGGCGGGTCGAAGCTGGTCGAGGCGTACCTGGCCACGATGCTCGGGCTGTTCGCGCTGACCATCGGGGCGTACGTCGTGCAGGCCCTGCTGCGTACCCGTGGCGACGAGGCCGACGGCGTGCTGGAGGCGCTGCTCGCCACGGCCGTCAGCCGCACCCGATGGCTCGGCACGCAGGTGCTCGGTGCCGTCCTCGGTGCGTTGGCGCTGGTGCTGCTGGGCGGCGTCACCACCGGCCTCGGGTACGGCCTGGCGGCCGGTGACCCGATCGGCTGGACCGTCGAGCTGGGCGGTGCGGCGCTGCTGCGGTTGCCGGCCCTGCTGGTGGTCGCCGGGCTGGTGACCGCCCTGTTCGGGGCGCTGCCACGCTGGTCGGTCGCGCTGAGCTGGGCGATGCTGATCGCTTTCCTGCTGCTCTGGCAGCTGGGCGCGTTGCTCGACCTGCCGCAGGCCGTGCTGAACCTGTCCCCCTACACCCACGTGCCCTCGGCACCCGCCACCCATCCGACCGCGCTACCCCTGGTCGGCCTCACCGCCGTGGCCGCCGCCCTCCTGGCCGTCGGCCTGGCCGCCTTCCACCACCGCGACACCCCCACCTGAGCCGCCGCGCCGCCCCGGCCGGCTTGATCGTCTGCAGTTGAGTGACTCGACACGCCGCTGTGCGAGTCACCCAACTGCAGACGATCAAGGGTTCCCACAGCACACGCGGCACGGTGTGCAGGTGTTGTGCACAGCGGGCAGTGATATCCACAGGGGACGGTGTGGGGGCGGCGGCAGGGTCGGGTAATGGGCAGGCTCGGGGTCGTGGAACCGGTGCTCCGCTCCCTCGTCGATTCTGCCGGTGGCGTGCTGACCCGGGCGCGAGCCCTCGAGGTGGTGGCGCCATGGGTGCTGCGGCAGGCGTATCGCCGAGGCTGCCTGTGCCGGATCCTCCCAGCGGTATACGTCGACGCGAACCTGGTCCCCGGCGCAGGACAACTGTCCACCGTGGGTTCAGTTGTCGGCGTCGGGCTGGCCGCCGGAGCGGGGCCGGCGGCGACCACGGCGGCCGGCGCGACCTCGGTGGCCGTACTGGCGGCGGTGGCGCCCGAGGTGGCTCGGCGAGCGGTGTTGGCGTACGCCGACGGGCGGGCCGCGTTCAGCCAGCTCACCGCGCTGGACGTGCACGGACTGCGCCGCCAACCACCGGGCGAGCCGTTGCACCTCGACGTGCCGGCCGGCTCGGGGCTGCGCAGCAGACCCCACCTCGTCATGCACCACCGCACGGCGTTCACCACGCAGCCGCCGCAAGTCGTGGTCCGCCAGCGCCTCCCGGTCACCCGCCTGGAAGACGCTCTGGTGCAATCGTGGCCGCTGCTGCCGCCCGAGGAGCAGGCCGGGCCGGTCATCCGGGCGGTCAACGACCGCCTCACCACTCCGCGGCGGCTCGGTGTCGCCCTGTCGCTGGCCTCGAAACTCACCGGACGGGCGGAACTGGCCAACCTCGTGGACCGGCTCGCGGCCGGCTGCCGCAGCCCCCTGGAGATCTGGGGCCATGACCGGGTCTTCACCGGCCCCGACATGCCAGCCCTGCGTCGCCAGGTCCGCGTCCGGGTGGGGGAGCGGACGATGTACCTCGACCTGTTCGCCGAGCGGGAGCGGGTCGACATCGAGTTGGACGGCACCGCCTCGCATGGCGACCCGCGCCAGCGCGAGGTCGACCTGCGGCGCGACGCGCTGCTCGCCACCGTCGGCATCCTGGTGGTCCGGTTCGCCCACCGCCGGCTCGTCCGGGAGCCCGACGAGGTGCGCCGGGAGACGCTGGCCATCCTCGCCACCCGGCGTTGACGCCCTGCCCTCCGGCCGTCCGCGCCAGCACCTCGGCCGCCAACGCCGGTCAGCGGGACCTGGCGATCAGAGGACCTGGGAGAGGAAGCGGCGCAGGCGCGGGTGCTCGGCGGCCTCGAAGATCGCCGCCGGCTCGCCGGCCTCCAGCACCACGCCGGCGTCCATGAAGGCGACCGTGTCGGCGACCTCCCGGGCGAACCCCATCTCGTGGGTCACCACCACCATGGTCATGCCCTGCGCGGACAGGTCGGCCATCAACGCCAGCACGCCCTTGACCAGTTCCGGGTCCAGCGCCGAGGTGGCCTCGTCGAAGAGCATCACCTCCGGCTGCATGGCCAGCGCGCGGGCGATCGCCACCCGCTGCTGCTGCCCGCCGGACAGGTGCGCCGGCCGGGCGTCGGCCTTCGCGGCCAGGCCGACCCGGTCCAGGTGGGTACGGGCCACCGCCACCGCCTCGTCCTCGCCGAGCTTGCGGATCCGGCGCAGGGCGAGGGTGATGTTGCGCAGCACGCTCATGTGCGGGAAGAGGTTGAACTGCTGGAACACCATGCCGACCCGCTGCCGCAGGGCGTCCGGGTCGTCGCGCAGCACGCTGCGCCCGTCCAGCAGCACGTCGCCGCGATCCGGTTCCAGCAGCCGGTTGACGGTGCGCAGCAGGGTCGACTTCCCGGAGCCGGAGGGGCCGATCACGCAGGCGGTGGCGCCCCGGGCCACGTCCAGGTCGACTCCGCGCAGCACCTGGTTGCGCCCGAAGGCCAGGTGCACGTCGCGCAGGCTCAGACTGACCGAGGTGCTCATCGTCGGGTTCCTCCCGTGGCGCCGGGCAGCGCCAGGTCGAGATCGTCGGGATCGTCGCCGGCCGGCCCGGTGGCCGGCCGCCCGTGCCGCAGCCGCCGGTCGATCCAGTTGACGACGTGGGTCAGCGGCACGGTCAGCGCCAGGTAGAACAGCCCGGCCAGCAGCAGCGCCGACTGGTTGCCGGTGTTGGCCGCGTAGTCCTGCCCGATCCGGAACAGCTCTCGCTGGCTGGCCAGCAGGCCGAGGAAGTAGACCAGGCTGGAGTCCTTGATCAGCGCGATCAACTGGTTCACCCAGGCCGGCAGGATCCGGCGGATGCCCTGCGGAATGATCACCATCCGCATCGCCTCGCCCCAGGAGAAGCCCAACGCGCGAGCCGCCTCCAGCTGGGTGGCCTCCACCGACTGGATGCCGGAGCGGAAGATCTCACCGATGTACGCCGCGGCGATCAGCGACAGCGCCAGGATGCCCAGCGGGTACGGGTTGGGCCCCCACACCTGCATGCCCAGCGGGGCCAGGCCGACTCCGATCAGCAGGATCGTCGCCGCCGCCGGCAGGCCGCGGAACACGTCGGTGTAGACCCGGGCCGGCCAGCGCAACCAGCGGGTACGCGAGATGCCCGCCACGGCCAGCAGGATGCCCAGCGCCGAGCCGAGCAGGGCGGCGGTGACCGCCAGGATCAGCGTGTTCGGCAACCCGACGGTGAGCATGTCGGGTAGCGCCTCGCGCATGGACTCCCAGTCGAAGAACGTCTCCCACAGGGTGCGCAACGGATCCACGGTCAACCTCCGCCCTGCTCGCTCGTCGTCCTACTCAGGAAGCGGCCGACGCCGACGGCGCCACCTGGTTGCCGCTGCCCGGGGTGAAGTCGGCCGGGATCGGGCGGCCCGGGTAGTACTGCTCCTGCAGCCGGGTCCAGGTGCCGTCGGCGATCACCTCGTCCAGGGCCTTGTCCAGCGCCTCACGCAGCGCGTCGTTGCCCTTGGCGAAGGCGTACGCAGTCGGGGCCGGGCTGAGCAGCTTCGCCGCCACCGTGATCTTGCCGCCGCTGTCCGCGGCGGACTTCTCGCCGATCTCGGCGGGAGCGATCCAGGCATCCGCGGTGCCGGCCTTGAGCTGGTTGAGCGCACCGTTGTAGTCGGGCACCCGTACCGGGTCGAGGCCCTTGCCGGTGGCGTAGTCGTCCTGGACGGTGCCCTGCACGACCACCACCCGCTTGCCGGGCAGCTCGTCGAAGCTGCTCAGCGACGAGCCGGCGGGCACGTCGAGGCCGAAGTAGCCGAAGTCGTACCCGTTGCCGAAGTCGACGGTCTTCTTCCGCGCCTCGGTGATGGTGATCGACGAGCTGCCGATGTCGAACTTGCGGTTGCCCACCTGGGCGAGCAGAGCGGAGAAGTCGGTGCCGACGAACTCCACCTTCAGCCCGATCTTGTCGGCAGCGGCGACCAGCAGATCGTTGTCGAACCCGGTGAACTTGCCGTCCTTGAGGTAGACGTTCGGCGGCGCGTCGCTGAGCGTGCCGGCCCGCAGCACCCCGGGCTGGAGCAGGTTGTACGGGTTGTCGGTGCTGCCGGCGGAGCCCGAGCCGCAGGCGGTGAGGGCGGTGGCACCGAGGACGGCGACGACGCCGATGGCGGCGGCTCGGGTCAGGGCAGGAAGGAATCGCACAGGTGTCTCCTGGTTGAGCGGCGGCGGGCACGGGCGTGCCGCACCGACGGTCCGCCGCAGGGCGGACCGCTGGGATGGATCGGTCAGGAAGAAGGCGTGTCGGTCAGCCGGGCCGGGTCGGATCGGTGACCGGAAGCGGCGGCGCGGTCAGCTACACGCGGCGCTGCAGACCCGCATCATGTCGACGTGCCGGCGCCGGGTCAGGCCCGGGCAGGCCACGACGGGAACGGGTCGACTGCGGAACGACATGGTTCTCCCTCTAGGTCGTGATGACCTGGGAACCAGGCCACGCTTGCACCGGAGGTTGCTCCGATGCCTGGTCTTCACCCGGGGCACCCCTGCGCGGACGAGGGTTGCCGGCCAGCGAGCCGGGGCTTGACGCTGGCGCTCATGACCTGCCGCCGAGGCTAGCAGCCGGTGACGGGGCGGCGTCCACCCGTTATGACAACCCTCACGCGGGGCCGTGGCGGCGGCGAGGTTGTCCCCAGGCCCGGCGAGCCGTGCTCTCAGCCGGGCGAGGTGCCCGGGTCACGCCGGTAGGTCAGCTCGAAGTCGAGGTCCCACCTGGTGCCGTCCCGGGAGATCTCCCAACGGCCGTCGATGCGGTCGCCGTCGGCGGCGAGGGTGCCGACGAAACGCTGGCCGAACCCGGGCGCGTCGCGCCACTGCCGCCACACGCCGTCGGCGTACGTCATCCGGTAGACCCGGTGCACCCCGCGGCACGGGCCCGGCACTCCGTCCGGCAGTTCCGGCCGGTCAACGGCGGCTGAGGCCGGGCGAGCGCACCCCGGAAAACCGGTTGGCGGTTTCGGCGCGGGCAGCTAGCGTCCCTCGACCATGGACCTGCCCCGCAGTTTCGTCATCCGCGAGGGTGATCTTCGCATCCTCAACCCGTTCGACGCCGGCAAGCTGGCCACCCTGGGCCGGGTGCTGAAGCTCCCGCCGGGCACCTCGATCGTCGACTTGTGCAGCGGCAAGGGCGAGCTGCTCTGCACCTGGGCCCGCGACCACGGGGTGGTCGGCACCGGCGTCGACATCAGCACCGCGTTCACCGCCGCCGCCCGCGAACGGGCGGCCGAGCTGGGCGTTGCCGAGCAGGTCCGGTTCGTGCACGGCGACGCGGCGGCGTACGTACCCGAGAAGCCGGTCGACGTGGCGGCCTGCGTCGGTGCCACCTTGATCGGCGAGGGTGTCGCCGGCACCCTGGAGATCCTGGCCCGGGGGCTGCGCCCGGGCGGGATCGCGCTGGTCGGTGAACCCTACTGGCGGATCGACCCGCCGGACCAGGCGACCGTCGAGGGCAGCCAGGCCGCAAACCGGGAGGACTTCCAGGACCTGCCCGGCCTGGTCCGCCTCTTCGGCGACCAGGGGTGGGACCTGGTGGAGATGGTGCTGGCCGACCAGGACAGCTGGGACCGCTATGCGGCGGCGCACTGGCTCAACCTGCGCCGCTGGCTGGACGCGAACCCTGATGACCCGCTCGCCGGCGAGCTCCGGCAGGAGTTGACCGAGGACCCGTTGCGCTACGTGCGGTACCAGCGTGAGCACATGGGCTGGGGCGTCTTCGCGCTGATCCGCCGCTGACTGGAATGGCCGCTGGCCGGGTGCTTAATCCGCGGCGCCGCCGTGCCGTCAAGCCGCAGCCGGCGGCCCTGGCCGTCTGACACGTCTTCCGTCGATGGGCGGGACCGCATAGGGTGTCGATGGAAGCGCTCCCACAGCCTGCCGGGCAGGGCCGTCATTCGACTCGCCGCCGGCGCCAGCACCACCTTCGGGCTGACCGGCAACGGATCGGGTACGCCGGCCAGCCTCAGCTGCACCGCCTCCTGGCCGTCGGACTCCGGGACCCCTGCCCTGCCCGCCCCCGGGTGGGGCAGGGGCCGTCCGGCGTCGCTACGCCACCCCGGACGGCCCCGCGCGGCCCGGGCCTGGATGGGCCGCGTCATGGTGCCGACATGCCCTAGGCGAGCCGGATGGCGTCCCCGTCCACGGTGACGTTGGCGGCCGCCAGCGGGGCCCCGGCCGGTCCGCTGCGCACCGAGCCGTCGGCGATGTCGAACACGCTGTTGTGGCAGGCGCAGACGATGGTGCCGTCGGCGACCGAGGTGACCGTGCAGCCCTGGTGGGTGCAGGTCGCGGAGTACGCCTTGATGGTTCCCGCCGTGGGCTGTGTTACCACCACGCCCGCCTCGGCGAAGATCTGTCCGCCACCGACCGGGATGTCGGCCAGCGTGGCCAGCGCCGGCGGGCCCCCGGCGTCCGGTGCGCCGGATACGGAGGGGTCGGCGCTGGTGGCCGGGGCGGCCGGGGGCGGTGGCGCCGCCGCCGGTTGGCCGTACGTCGCACAGCCGGTCAGCGCGGCCACCCCTGCCGCGCCGGTGCCGGCCAGCAGGGCCCGTCGCGACCGGCAGCAGCCGGCCTGCTCGTGGTTCATCTGTAGTGCCTTGCCTTTCCTGGTCAGAGCTGGATGCCGAAGGTGGTGAAGTACCAGACCGACGAGGTCAGGAAGACACCGATCAACGCGACGAAGACGACCCCACCGATCACCGGCAGCACCCAGCCGGCGAGGCCGCGTTTCGGCAGGGTCAGCATCTTGGTGGCGAACGCCCCGAAGAAGAAGCAGCCCAGCAGGGAGTGCAGCAGTGTACGGGTGTCGTAGTCGGCGAAGCCGAGCGCGTACAGGCAGTGCACGGCGACCGGGACGGTGAGCAGGAAGGCGACCCGGCCGGACCAGCGGTGTGCCGGGCCGGCCCAGGGCGGGGAGAAGCCGCCGAGCCGGCCCCACATGGCCAGCGCGGACAGCAACTGGATGACAGCGAAGAACGCCGCCCCCGTGCCCAGCCACACCTTCACCGTCAACGGCGAGGAGAAGCCGGCGACGTTCACCGCGATCCCGGTCGGGGTGTGGGTGCGGCCGTAGACGCCCAGCGCCACCGCCACCCCCGCCCCGATCACCAGCGGCACCAGCAGCGAGGGTCGCCGCCTCGGGGCGCTCGGCGGGGGCCCGCCGAAGTCGCGCATCACCTCGACGGTCGGCGCGGGCGGCCGGCGGGGCACCGTGCGCACGTTGCTCTGGCGGTGCTGGGACATCACCGCGCCCCGGGAATGACCGGCTCGGCGGTGATGGTGACCCCGTTGACGATGGTGCTGTAGAAGGCGGGGTCCAGCGGCGGCGCCGGGATCGGCTTACCGTTCCAGGTGACGATGCCGATCTGGGTACCGTCGGGCAGCATGATCCAGCCGCCGTCGATGCCGGCCTTGCGGACCTCGTCGGTCGCCCGGTAGATCGCCGGGGCGGTCCCCGTGCCGGACTTCGCGACCGCCTCGTCGACCGCCTTGTCGTCCGGTCGGGCGGTGAACTTCCAGCGGCGGACGCCGATGATCATCTCGCCGCTGGCGCTGTCACCCCGGATGATGCCGGTCAGCTTCGCGTCCTGGCCGGTCAGTTCGATCTTGCCGTCCTTGACCGTGCCGGACAGCCACAGCTCCATGCTCCGGCCGTCGCAGACGTACGCCTCGGCTTTGCCGCCCTTGACCGTGATGGCGATGGTGGCGCCGTTCTCCAGCTCGCCGATCCAGTTCTGTTCGACCAGCGCGGCCTCGGTGCCGGCCGATGACGAGTCCGGCGCGGTCGGCGGGGACGTCTGGGCCGGCCGGGTGCCTGCGGGGTCCGGTTGCTCCTCGTCCACCGGTGCCTCGGCGTCCGCCTCGTCCACCGGGGCTTCGGCGTCGGTCGGCGGCGGCGCGGCGGCGGTCGGTGGACCGGTCTCCGCCGCCGGCTGTGTGGCCGGTGGCGATGCCTGCGCACTCATCGTGAACAACACGGCAGCCGTCACCGCCCCCGACAGGAGGGTGAGCAACGGGGTCACGCGCTTCATGGGCCACTCCCTTCGCCGTGAAGTACGGCTGGTGGCCACAGTTCGGTTCAACGGCTGGGGAGGAATCCCGGTCCGGCGATCCCACGGCCCGTCCACCGTCGATCGGCGCAAGCGTTCGTGGCAGGATCCCGCCACCGCCCCCCGCCCCCCGGCTCGGGAAGCAGCGGCGGGATCACCGCCCACACCTCATCGGTCAACTCGCCGTGACGCACCACCGGCACGTCGTCGACGATCAACCACTACACGATCGGCTTCCCCAGCCGGGCGCAGGTGTGGGTGCCGCCGGTGAGGGCGGGGAACTTCAGGGACGCGCGTGACTGCGGCCCGAACTGGCCGTCCGAGCTGATCCCCTCCTTGCTCTGGGCGAACTTCAGCGCGTTGAAGGTCAACTCGCCGAACGACCCGTCATCGGAGAGCAGCTTCTTGCCCGCGGGTTTGAGGTAGCAGTCGTTCAGGGCCCACTGGAGGGCCACTGTGCCGGGCCCGCCGTCGCCCCAGAGCAGCGAGCACGGCAGGACGCCGTACTTGCCGATCGGCGCGGCGACGTCGTAGCCGGCCTGGTTCTTGACGTACGTGTAGGACTCGCACTCGGGTTGGCTGCGAGCGTAGGCGGGGTTGACGGAGACGAAAGTGCCCGCGATCGCGGCCGCGAGCACTGTGCACAGTGCCGCCAGGCGTTTCATGGAATTCCCGTTCATCGCTTCTCCTCTGAACTCTCAGCTGCCATGGCTCGTGTCGGTCCACGATTTGTCGCCGGGCATCTTGAACCACGTGACTCCGTCCGAGATCCGGTCCCGGATGAGGAAGGTGCGGCCCTCCTTACGTCCGTAGTACGTGTAGTACAGGTACGTGCCGTCCGACCTGTCGAAGTGGTAGCCCCAAACGGTGTTCTGGCCTGCCGCGTCCCAGGTCTGCGGGCCAACCCAGCCATCGGCCTTGATGTCTACCGGGTGTGCGGCGTTGTAGAGCTGCTGCCAGCGGACCGTGGCGTCATGGGTGTTGGGTCCAAACACGCCGTCGACATCGCTGTAGCCTTCATCCGCCCAGAGGTGCCGCTGCCAGAACCGCACCAGATTGCCGCTGTTGATGCATGGGGCGGCTACCTTGCAGAGCGTGTGGTAGCCGGGCCAGGCGGTATGCGCCGACGCGGGGCTTGCGGTGACCAGGGAGCCTCCCAGCACCACAGTCAGCGCGAGGACCACCCGCGATGCGAGTACCCCGCTGCGCAGCCGCACCGTACTCTCGGTTTGATTCATGTAGATCCTGCCCTTCTCCTTACGTCTGCGGCAGAACACCGCGGTGCGAGGCCCCATCGGTCGTCAGGCCGTAGCTGCTTCAGCGGCCGGATACGGATCCCCCCGTGGGCCTATGACGGATCCCGCACGGCAATCCCCGGTGGCGGCGCCACCAAGGTCGTTTGCCGGATCCACGGTGGCCTGTGGGTGGGTTGACCGGTAGCCCGGCACACGTCGGACAAACAACGTCGGACAAAACGTGGCGTCTGCGCTGGTCAGAGGCGAGCCCGCGGGCCACCCGGAGGGACCACCCACCGGCCCCTTGAAACGGCGACCCCGCGCCGCAGCCGGCACACCAGGTCCCTGATACTGCCCTCGATCCAGAACGACGGGCAGCGGACGCGCCTGTCGGTACGAGGCCCGCCACGGGGGCGTGGTGGGGAGTCTGCCTGGCGGCAGGACTTGGAGGTTGGTGTTGGGCCGTCGGGAAACGCCCCTGGACCCGAAGGCGGGCCCGGTCCAGCGGCTGGCATGGCAGCTGCGCCAGTTGCGGGAGCGGGCCGGCAGCCCGAGCTATCGGCTTCTGGCTCGGCGGGCGCACTACTCGGCCAGCACCTTGGCGGAGGCGGCAAAGGGTGACCGGCTGCCCTCGCTGGAGGTGACGTTGGCGTACGCCGAGGCGTGCGGTGGCGATGCCGACGAGTGGCGGGCAAGGTGGTCAGCCATCGCGGATGCCATGGCCGCATCGACGGTGCCGGTTCGCGATGAGGAGCGCTGCCCCTATCAGGGGTTGACGTCGTTCCAGCCGGAGCAGGCGGAGTGGTTCTTCGGCCGCTCGGAGCTGGTCGACCGGCTGCTGAATCGGGTCGAGCGGCAGCCACTGAGCTGCCTCATCGGGGCGTCCGGTAGCGGGAAGTCCTCGTTGCTGCGGGCTGGTCTGTTGGGCACCATCGCGGCCGATCGCCGGGGGGCGCAGCGTTGGCGAGTCATGTTGATGACCCCGACGGAGCACCCGCTCGAGGCATTGTCGGCCGAGGTTGCGAAGTTGTCCGGTCAGGCCGTCGAGCAGGTGCGCGAAGAGCTGGCGGAGGATTCAGCCGGCCTGGACATCGCCGTACGTAGCGCCTTGGCCGCCGGCCACCCGCAAACCCGGGCACTGTTGGTGGTGGACCAGTTCGAGGAGATCTTCACCCTCTGCACCGACAAGGACGAACGCCGCACGTTCATCGAAGCGCTGCTGGACGCCACTCAGGGTTCGGACCGTCGTACCACTGTCATGCTCGGGGTGCGCGCCGACTTCCTCGCTCACCTCATGCAGTATTCGGAGCTGACCGACGCACTGGGCGACGAGGGGCACCTGATGGTGGGCCCGGTGACCGCCACTGATCTGCGTGAGATCGTTACCCGGCCCGCCGCCCAGGTCGGGATGGGAGTGGAATCAGATCTGCTGACCACGGTGCTCGCTGATGCCGCCGACGAGCCGGGCGCGTTGCCACTGGTGTCGCACGCACTGCTGGAGACGTGGCAGCGACGAAGCGGGCCGACCCTCACCCTGTCGGCCTATCACGCAAGCGGTGGCGTACGGGGGGCGGTCGCCCAGACCGCCGAGCGGGTGTATGCCGAGTTCGGGGCAGCGGAGCAGCGAGCCGCTCGCCGGATCTTTCTCCGGCTCACGGCGTTGGGTGATGGCACCGAGGACACCCGCCGGCCCGTCGCGCGAACGGAACTCGACGGCATCGCCGACGAGGCTGTCATGATCGAGGTTCTGGACCAGTTGGCCGCGGCCCGGCTGGCGGTCCTGGGCGACGGCACGGTGGCGGTGGCCCATGAGGCGCTGATCAGTGCCTGGCCGCGGCTGCACCGATGGCTCACCGACGACCGTGCGAGCCTGCTCATCCACCGGCGGCTCACCGACGCCGCACACACGTGGACTTCATTGCGCCGTGATCCAGGAGCGTTGTACCGGGGCGCCCAGTTGGCTGCCGCACGTGCGTTCGCCGATGACCGTCGCGACGAGTTGAACCAGCACGAACGAGATTTCCTGCGCGCCAGCAACGCTGTCGCCGAAGCCGAACAGGACAGTGCCCGGCGCCACGCCCGCCTCCTCAAGCGTCTCGTCGCAGGCGTTTCCGTCCTCCTGGTACTCGCCCTGCTGGGCGGCGCCGTAGCGGTGCGGCAGCGCCAGGACGCCCGCCGGCAGCAGGTGGTCGCGCTCTCCAGCGAGCTGTCGCTACAGGCGCGATCGCTGCTCGCCACCGACCCGGAGCTGGCCGGCCTCCTGGCCATCGAAGCAAATCACCTCCACTCCAGCACCGAGACCCGGGGGAGCGTGCTGAGCGTGGCGGCTGCGCCTCGCCACACCGAACTCAACGTCGGCGGACCGTCCATCTACGCCGTCGCGTTCAACCCCGACCATTCGCTACTCGCCTCCGCCGCCGGTGATGGCACGATCGGCCTGTGGGACCCGGTGCGCGGCGAACGCATCGCCACCCTGTCGGGGCACACCGGCCGGGTGGCGAATCTGGCCTTCGTCGACGGTGGAAGGCTGCTCGTCTCCATCGGGGTCGATGGAACCAGAGGTTCCATCATCGTCTGGGACGTCGACACCCGCCAGCAGATCAACCGGCTGGAGGAGGACAACTTTGCGTCCGGCACGGCCTTCAGCTCCGACGGAACAAAGGTCGCCGTCGGCATCGGGAGCGGCCCAGATGGCTTGCGGACCGGCTCGGACACCCCAAAGGCCGGCGACATCGTCCTACACGATCTGCGGGCCGGGACCCGTACGCTGCTCCGCGGGCACCACGTGCCGGTCGGGTCCCTGACCTTCAGCCAGGACGGTCGGCTCCTCGTATCCGCCAACGGGAGAGAGCACCCGATCGTGTGGGACGTGGCCAAGCGCGAATCGGTTGCCCACCTGCCCACCGAACACATCTTCTCGGTCGCCTTCGGGCACACCGGACACATCCTCGCCGGTTTGGCGCACGAGCGAGGGGTGTACCTGTGGAACCTTGGCGGCGACCGACCGGTTGCGCTCCCGCCGTTGCCCCTGTCGGGCCGCTACGCGTGGTCGATCTCCGCTGCTGCGGACGACAAGCTCGCCGTGGCCGACGAAAACGGCGCGATCACCATCTGGGACCTGCAACGCCGCGAGCCCCGGCAGACCTACCAGGACCGAGGCCGCAGCGAGACGGCCTCAGTCGCGCTGAGCCAGGACGGGGCCATGCTCGCCTCGGCCGGGTTCAACGGAACCATCGTGCTCCACGATCTCGGCCACGCCCCGTTCATCGGGTTCGCGGCGCAGGTGAAGGACGTCAAGGTCAGCCCGGACGGAAACACCATCGCTTCAGCGGGCAGCGACGGCACAGTTCGGCTGTGGGACGCGCAGGGAAAGTTCGTGGCCGCGCTGGGTGGGCATCCAGACGAGGTGCAATCCGTGGCATTCAGCCCGGACGGACGCCTGCTCGCCGCGGTCACCCGAAACAACGTCGTCACGGTCTGGGACATCCAGCAGCGACAGCAGGTGACCCGGCCCTTCCCGACCGGAGGAATCGGTGCCTCGACCGACGTCGACTTCGACCCCAGCGGCCGTCTCCTCGCCGCGGCCACTCTCGGCCCTGACCTGTGGGACGTCGCCGACATAGAAGAACCGTCCGAGATAACAGCCAAGTTTCCGGCCCGCATCGTCACGTCGTTGGCCTTCACCCCGGACGGGCGTCGACTCCTCGGGGCAAGCGTGGGCGGCTATATCAACACGTGGGATATCACCACTGGCGCGCTACTCAACCGGGTCAACGCCCAGCAGAGCGCGGTGCAGGACATCGTGGTCAGCCCCGACGGCAGCTGGCTGGCCACCGCGGGTGACAGCCGCGTCATCAAGCTGTGGGACGCCGCGACCGCTGGGGAGATAGCCGTACTGAGTGGCCATACCGCGCCCGTCCAGGTCCTTGCCATCAGCCGAGACGGCCGCCGTCTCGCCTCCGCTGGCGACGACCACACCATCATCGTCTGGGACGCCCGCACCCGCCTGCGCGTCGCCACCCTCACCGGCCACAGCGCAAGAATCCGCGGACTCGCCTTCACTCCGGCCGGAAACCTCATTTCCGGCGCCGAGGACGGCCGAATCATCAGCTGGTCGTTTGACCTCCATGCTGCCGAAGCCCAGATCTGCGCCGGCGCCGGCCGCAACCTGACCCGACAGGAATGGGCTACCCACATTCCCTCGGAGCCGTACGAACCCTCCTGTGCCGCGCCGAGTCGCTGACGCGGCGTACCAATGCCATGCTGCTGGCCGGCCGAACGGGTGCCCGTCGCCCGGACAGCGGCGATCAGCCCAGCCGGTCGTCTAGTTCGTCGAGGTCGGCGACGAACCACACCTGGCTGCCCCGGTTGGATTCGGTCACCAGGTCCCGCAGCGCGGTGCTGGCCGCGACCTCGGCGGAGATGTCGCCGACCACCACCAGCCGGACGCGGTAGTTGACGAACTTCTGCATGATCTCCCCGGCCAGCCCGGTACGCAGAACGAAGAACCGTTCGTCGAACCGCCCGGCGGGCACGGCCACCACGTCGGCCCGGGCGTAAGTGGCCCCGATCACGTCGAGCGCGTCCTGCACGCCGGCGATGGGCGGCCCGTCGCTGTCGCAGACGAGCACCGGTACGCCTCGACGTTCGGTCACCACGTCAGCCATGACCCACCTCCGGGGTGGTCGGATCGGTGTGGAACATGCCGTTCTCCTCGGTGAGGACGTCGTCGATGAACCGCAGGATGTTGACGGTGGCCGCCAGGTCGCCCAGGACGATCACCTTGAGCCGGCCGCGCCCGTCGTCGTACACCGTCCGTACCCGTAGCGGCTCGGTGGCATCGCGACGTTGTTGCGCGCCGGCGACGAGCAGGGTGCTCAGCCGGTCGGCGGCTCTCGGGCCGAGGGCGTCGACCTCCACGACGGTGGAGACCTCGACCCGGGGCGGGGCGGTGTCGGCCGCTCGTCCGGTGAACTCGTCGAGGTCGGCGCGCGCGATGCGGTACTGCTTGCCGATGCGGACGGCCTTCAGCCGACCGCTGCGGATGTAGCCGCGCACGGTGCGTACGTGCAGGCCGAGCCCCTCGGCGACCTGTTCGGCCGACAGCCAGCCATCCTGCATGGTTCCCTAACCTACCCCAAGCAAAGGTTGATAGGGAAAGACAGGTGATGATCAGGTCGCTCTGTGGTCTGGGTCACATGTCCGGTCGTGGTGTCGATTCCCCGTCCGGTCGGCCGTCGGCATAGTGAAGGGCGGCACGGTGCCGCCCGCGATGGAGGTAACGACCATGCGACTCACGCTCACCACGTTCCTGACCCTGGACGGCGTGATGCAGGCGCCCGGCGGCCCCGACGAGGACCGCAGCGGCGGGTTCGAGCTGGGCGGCTGGCTGCCGGCGCACTTCGACGACGCGGTCGGCGCCTACATGACCGCCATCTTCGAGCGGGTCGACGCGTTCCTGCTCGGCCGGCGGACGTACGACATCTTCGCGGCCTGGTGGCCCCAGCACGGCGACCCCGCCGACCCGGTCGGGAACGCGCTGAACCTGCTGCCCAAGCACGTCGCCACCACCCGGGACGACGAGCTGACCTGGTCCGGTGCGAAGCGCCTGGACGGCGACCTGGCCACGGCCGTCGCCGAGCTCAAGCGCCAGCCCGGCCGGGAACTCCAGGTGCACGGCAGCGGCCGGCTCGCCGCGTCGCTGATGCGCGAGGGGCTGATCGACACGTACCACCTGCTGATCTTCCCGGTGGTGTTGGGCAGCGGGCGGCGGCTGTTCGCCGACGGCGTGCCCCCGGCCGGCCTGCGGCTGGTCGACAGCCAGACCTCCGGCAGCGGGGTGACGATGCAGACCTACCACAGTGCCGGTGCGCCGACCTTCGGCACCGTGGAGGGATAACGACTATCATTGCCCGGACGTCCGGGGTCCACAGCGGACCGACCACCGACGAGACGAGGTGGACGATGGCCGCCGAGACCGACTCCGACGCCGGCCGCGGCGGCCGGGAGCTGCTCCGGTCGCTGGTGCGTTCGCAACGACGCCGGCTCTCCACCGCCGTGCTGCTCGCGGTCGCGGCGGTGGCCTGCCAGCTCGTGCCCTACCTGATGGCCTACCGGGTCGCCGTCGAGTTGGTCACCGAGGTGACCCCCGACGGCAACGCCCTGGTCCGGTACGCCCTCGTCGCGCTTTTCGCCATCGCCGGCGGCACCGCGCTGATGGGCGGCGCCCTGGCGATCAGCCACGTCTGCGCGTACTGGCTGCTCTACCGGCTGCGCCAGCGCATCGCCGAACGGCTCGCGGTGCTGCCGCTCGGCGAGGTGACCCGCCGGGGCAGCGGCGGGATCGGCAAGCTCGCGATGGAGGACGTCGAGCGGATCGAGGTCTTCGTCGCGCACATGCTGCCCGACGCGGTCGCCGCGCTGACCGTGGTCGCCGCCACCACGGTCTGGCTCTTCGTCATCGACTGGCGGCTGGCGCTGGCCGCGGTGGCGGTCGTACCGCTGGCGATGCTCGCCATGCGGCACGCCACCCGCGGATCTGGCGCCTGGGTGGCGCAGTGGCACGGCGCCGGCATGGCGATGAACCAGGCGGTCACCGAGTTCCTGCACGGCATCAAGGCCGTGAAGGTGTTCAACCGGCAGACCGACACGGTCGCCCGGGCGACCGACGCCGTGCGCCGGTACGTCGACGCGGAGACCCGCTGGGGCACGGCCTTCCTGCCCGGCGGGGCGGCGTACTTCACCGTGATGGCCGCCAACGTGGCGGTCGTGGTGCCGGTGGGTCTCTGGCTCTACCGCGACGGCGCCGTCGAACTGCCCACCCTGCTGCTGTTCCTGCTACTGGCCCTCGGCTACACCGCGCCGCTGACCAAACTCACCGGCTACAGCTCCCAGCTACGCCAGGTCCGGTTCGGCACCGACGAGATCGCCGCGCTGCTGGACACCCCGGCACTGCCGGACACCGGCCGCCGCGCGCCGCTGGGCCCGGCCTCGGTCGAACTGGACGACGTCGCGTTCGGCTACCAGCCCGACCGGCGGGTCCTCGACGGGGTGAGCATCCGCGCCGACGCCGGCCGGGTCACCGCGATCGTGGGCCCGAGCGGATCCGGCAAGACCACCGTGGCGCGTCTGGTCTCCCGGTTCTTCGACGTCTCCAGCGGGGCCGTGCGGGTCGGCGGTGTCGACGTCCGGGAGATGTCCGTAAACCAACTGATGGACACCGTCGCGGTGGTGTTCCAGGATCCGTTCCTCTTCCACGACACCGTCCGGGCCAACCTGACCCTGGGCCGGCCCGACCTGGACGACGAGGCGGTCCACCGGGCGGCCCGCGCGGCCCGCTGCCACGACTTCATCCTGGCCCTGCCGCAGGGCTATGACACCGTGGTCGGCGAGCGGGGCGCGACCCTGTCCGGCGGGGAACGCCAGCGCATCTCGATCGCCCGCGCGCTGCTCAAGGACGCGCCCGTGGTGGTGCTGGACGAGGCCACCGCCTCGACGGACCCGGAGAACGAGGTCTCCATCCAGCAGGCGGTGGCGAACCTCGCCGCCGGGCGCACCCTGCTGGTCATCGCCCACCGGCTCACCACCGTCCGGGACGCCGACCGGATCGTGGTGATGGCCGACGGCCGGGTGGTCGAGAGTGGACGCCACGACGACCTGCTGCGGGCCGACGGCACGTACGCCGGGCTCTGGGCCGACGCGACCACCAGCGCCCAATGGAGTCTCGGTGCCACCGGCGAGCGGAGCGGAGCGAGCAGATGACGACCCTGACCTCCGCCCCCACGGGCTCGACCGCGCCGCCGGCCGGCACGGTGGCCGGGCGCACCATCGCCCTCATCCGGCGGCTGTGGTCGCTGTCCGACCCGCGGCTGCGCCGCCAGCAGCTGTGGGGGATCGCCGCCCGGATGGCGGCGGCGGTCTGCACCGCGGTGCCGATCTGGCTGCTCGTGGTGGTCCTGCAACGGCTGCGTGAGGCCCACCTCGGGGGCCCGGCGATCAGCCAGCGCGAGGTGCTGTGGTGGAGCGTCGGCGTGCTCGCCGCGGTGCTCGGCCAGTTCGGCTTCGACCTGCTCGCCCAGCGGCAGAGCTGGGTAGCCTCCTTCGAACTCCTCGGCGAGCTGCGCCTGCGGGCCCTGGAGCACCTGCGTCGGCTGCCGCTGGGCTACCACACCAGGCGGCAGAGCGGCGACCTCACCGCGCTCGTCACGCACCACCTCAGCGAGCT